>JAGACY010000431.1 GCA_017613855.1 Pseudomonadota bacterium | reverse complement strand
GTACAGCTGCAATCTGGGCGAAGAGAAGTGCGATGCAGATTTTAAAGATTATTGCGACGGGGATACCGCGACCTATTGTTCTGATGGGATAATATATCGCATGAATTGCGCAGATTATGGTGCATCATGTTCGATTAAAGATGACGGCTCTCTTTGCGATTATGGCGGCTAAATTTGTTTAAGATAGATTCATCTGTGATTTGCAGTGCGCCAGCAGCGCGCTGCAGCCATTGATGATATCGCGGTAAGTGGTTTCAAAATCCCTCGTATACCAGGGATCAGAGACATCGCGGTTTTGACCGGTATATTCGAGCAGGCTATGGACTTTGCCGAGCTTGTCTTCACCGACGATGCGCGACAAAATCTGACGGTTCGAGCGATCCATAATGATGACGAGATCGTAACGCTCGAATTCCGTCGGTGTTACTTTGTGTGCACGGTGATTATCGAACGCAATCTGGTGTGCCTGAAGAATGCGTTTGGCAGGCGGATAGATGGGATTGCCATATTCTTCGTTAGAGACAGCAGCCGAATCGATGATGAATTCCGATTCAAGACCGGCCTTTTTGACCAGGTCTTTCATAATGAACTCAGCCATGGGACTGCGGCAAATATTACCGTGACACAAAAAGAGTATTTTCATAGGTATGATGTATTTTGGCTCTGCCATTCCTCATTACGCACGAATAATGGCCTTATGGTAGACCTTCTTGCCTTTGCGGATTTTTACGCCCTTTGTAAGGTCTTCTTTAGAGATCATAAAATCGATCGCATCGACTTTGACTTCATCAACCGTAATGCCGCCCTGTTGAATGAGCCTACGGGCTTCGCCACGACTCGGAGCGAGTTTGCATGATGTCAAGACATCAATAATCGTGAGCCCTGCGTCGGGAACATCGGTGAGCTCTGTCGTCGGCATATTGGAATCATCTCCACCGCCGGCAAAAAGTGCATGTGCTGCGGTCTGGGCTTTCTGGGCTTCTTCTTCACCATGCACGAGCTTGGTAAGTTCAAAAGCAAGGAGTTCTTTCTTTTCATTGATGCGTTCCGGAGCCCAAAGTTCAATCTGCTCAATTTCTTCGATGGGAATAAACGTGAGCATGCGTATGCATTTCATGACATCGGCATCGTCGATGTTGCGCCAGTATTGATAGAACTCAAAAGGCGTCGTCTTGGCAGGATCGAGCCACACCGCCCCTTTCGCTGTTTTGCCCATCTTCTTACCCTCACTGTTCAGCAGCCGGGTAATTGTCATGGCGTATGCATCATCACCTGTTTTCTTGCGGATAAGCTCAGTACCACCGAGCATGTTGCTCCACTGATCATCCCCGCCAAACTGCATATTGCAGCCATAATTCTTATGCAGATAATAAAAGTCGTAGGACTGCATAATCATATAATTGAATTCGAGGAAGCTTAAGCCCTTTTCCATGCGCTGTTTATAGCACTCTGCACGAAGCATATTATTAACAGAAAAACATGCGCCTACTTCGCGAAGCAGTTCAATATAATTGAGTTTGAGCAGCCAGTCGGCATTGTTGACCATAATGGCTTTGTCATCGCCAAATTCAATAAAGCGTTCCATCTGCTTTTTAAAGCAATCACAGTTATGCTGAATGGTTTCGGGCGTCATCATCGAACGCATATCTGTGCGGCCGGAGGGATCGCCGATATACCCGGTGCCGCCGCCGACGAGCACTACGGGTTTATTGCCTGCCATCTGCAAGCGCTTCATCAGGCATAGTGCCATAAAATGCCCAACATGAAGCGAGTCGGCTGTGGGGTCAAAACCAATATAAAAACGCGCACCACCATTGTTAATGAGTTCGCGAATCTGTTCTTCATCTGTGACCTGGGCGATAAGGCCGCGGGCTTTCAATTCCTCGTAAATCTTCAACGTTCTGTCTCCAGTGTACTGAATGTCATTTTAAACACATACATGCGTGAATGTATGGCAAATCCGGCCTTATAACAGATTGAACCAGGACGGTCTAACGTTATTAAGCGTAACTCCGCAGTCCTTGTTACAACTCAGCTAAGGGCTTTATTTTAACAAATGGATCTGCTCAGTCCTTTTTCAATTCGCAATGCGCAATGCGCAATTGGAATACAAAACGAAAATGTGACTCTAAAGCAGAAGAAACTCAATTCTTTAGAGACAACCTTGAGAATGCCTAAATTATTACGAATTACGAATTACGAATTGCGCATTGTAAGGCAGAGCCCCTTCAACTCAACACACAATCGTGCTATTATCTAAGTGAAGAACACATCCCGGCCATGGTTTTATTGCCGGATTCTCTGCAAACTTATTCAGGATTGGTGAATACAATGAAAGGCAAGAACTTGTTTTTACTCTTACTTTTAGCCTCTCTGCTGTCAGTAGGATGCAATGAGGATGCAGCGAAAAACGAATCACCGGGCAGTGATGAAGGTACAGAAATCACACCAGGTGATCCGGATGAGAGCAAACCAGATCCTGTAATCCCCGGCACACAACCAGAACCGGAACCAGAACCCGAACCGGGTACAGAACCGGAACCGGAACCCGAACCTGAACCAGAACCGGGTACAGAGCCAGAGCCAGAGCCAGAACCCGAGCCGGAGCCAGAACCCGAGCCGGAGCCAGAACCCGAGCCAGAGCCGGAACCCGAGCCAGAACCGGAACCTGAGCCAGAACCGGAGCCACCGACACTATGCAATGGAGAAGTCGTTCAAAGCCTGCATTTTTCCCATTATGCAGTGGATCTTTATAAAAAACAGACTTCAACTCAGCCCATTGTACTCGTCACGGATAAAGGTAAATATGATGCTGCCAGTGTGCCATGCAAATTAAAATGGTCATCGAGCGATCCTAAAGTTGCAACGATTGATTCTGAAGGTACCATCACAGGCGTCGGTTATGGGAAAGCAATTTTGAATGTCCAAACCGAAGATGGCAAATTTTCTGCCGATTTTGTGACCCACGTGATCAATCCGGAGGTTTTGAGCAGACCTCTGACCAAAGATATGATTTATGCCAGTGGATTTCAGTTAAAGTACAACTCTGTCATGCAGGGTTTTGATATGACTTCTGATGGCTATATGTATTTTTCACAAAATGGGAATGGCACAAAGCATCGCCACGAGAATCCGATTATTAAAATAGATAAATCCAAACAAAATACGACAGACAAAAATTTTGATGCAGTCATGACATTGGAATTTGCCGGTCATGGACAAAATCTATCCATCGAAGAAGCAGAAGACGGCAATTATTTATGGCTTGGCAATTATGGGAAGCGTGATGATGAAAATTTATACAGGATGTCCCAGACCATTTCTCGTGTAAAATACGAGAACGGCAAATCCTATATTCCTTCGGAAATTACAGAGCACTATACTTACCCCAAACGCTGGAATTACCAACCATCACTCGATGTTCCCAATGAGCGTATGGCGATTTGGGGACAGTCAAAAGACGGCAGTACACGTTATCTTGAGATCTATAATTTAAAACAGGCGAAGGCGCTCACACCTAAATCACAGAAATTATCCTATAGCCTGACATGGGGTGGAGGTACTTCTTCTTTACCTGAAAAAACAGAACAGCCAACCGTAAAAGTCAAAGATCTGTCATCCCTTAAGTACATCTGGCATCATGAATTTACAAGTTCATCCAAGGTCTACTCTCAAAACATCCAACAGGGGTATGCCATAAAAAATGGCAAAGTTTATATACTTTATGGTGTTGGCAATGATAACGATGGCAAATCATCTTCCAGTGCCGAAGTTACCATTATGAATTACTCCGGTGCATCCGTAAAAAAATATAAACTTCCGGCCGTTTCAAATATGGCAAATCTAAAGAAATTCGGATTGACATCGACGGGTTATTTGGAAGCCGAAGGCATTCGAATGATCGATGGCAATTTGTACATTGCTTTTACCTCGAAAGACTCGGATGAAGTTCGCCGTGCTGTCGTACTCAGGTATAATTTGATGCAGGAATAATGTAAAAAGGAATATGGATTTGCCCTGCCTCCCCATATCGGTTCAAGTGGCAAAACGCATTTTGTACTAAAACTGTGCAAAATTTCCTAAACTCGCTATTATTCAGTTGGGTGCTTGTTGTTGACTAGGATTGGCCTGATGATGAAAAAAGTCGTATTCCTCATTGTTTTAATACTACTCCCTGTTTGTGTTTATGCGGAAGATTACCCCCCATTCCTGAATGTCAATGCGTTGCCTGATGCAGTCAAATTCTTGCCGGCCCCACCGGAACAAAACAGCCCCATGTATTATTGTGACTGGAATATGTATATGTGGGGCAAAACAGTGCGCATGTCGCCTCGTGGGAACCAGGCGAAAATGGACGCCAAAGCCGACAATGAATCCTTAGCCAAAGTATTTTCGGAACCTTTGGGCATTGAATTGAGTGAGCAAAGTACCCCTAAAATTTTCGAATTGATAGCAAGAACTTCCGATTCAGTCATGCTGGCAATCAAGGGGCCCAAAAAATACCACCAGCGCACACGACCTTACGCACTGTTCAATGAAAAGTCACTTCTTCCCGAAGAAGAAGCTTCACACAATCCAAAAGCCTCTTACCCTTCCGGACATGCAGCCATCGGATGGGGAATTGCCCTGGTACTTTCCGAAATCAATCCCAACGCACAGGATGAGCTTCTCAAACGTGGTTATGAATTTGGGCAAAGCCGCGTCATTGCCGGATTTCACTTTCAGACAGATGTAGATGCGGGGCGGCTGGTGGCTTCTGCCACCATCGCCAGACTCCACGCTGACTCCGAATTTATGTCCAAACTCAAATCAGCGAAATCCGAGTTTAAGAAGCATAAGAAGTAGCAATCTCAGAAATGATCTCCATAGCAATTTCGAGTTTATCTGCCACTTCGAGGGTACGCATCGTTTGTGGCGTGATAATCGTAACGCCGTTGGTATCACCAGCGAAACCGCACCCTGGCTGAGAGAGATCATTGGCAACAATCATATCGAGATTCTTTTGTTCAAGCTTTTGCTTCGCACGTGCAATGAGTTCATCCGTCTCCATGCAAAAACCGCACAGGAACTGGGATGGACGCTTATTTTCACCCAAACCTTTTAAAATGTCCGTGGTGTGTTTGAGCTCGATATGCAACGCAGCATCTGTCTTATGAATTTTTCCCAGTTCCCGTTTTACCGGGGTAAAATCAGAAACAGCGGCTGCCATAATGACAATATCGGCGTTTTCGGCTTCTTTAAACACAGCATTGGCCATATCCTGTGCAGAAACGACAGAAATGACATGTACGCCGGCAGGTAACTTGAGTGATGTCGGTGCCGAAATGAGTGTCACTTCGGCCCCCGCCATGCGCGCAGCCTGGGCACATGCATATCCCATTTTTCCTGTCGAAGGATTGGTAATACAGCGAACATCGTCAATTGCTTCGCGCGTCGCCCCCGCTGTCACCAACACACGCTTACCCGATAAAATCCTGGCCATAGCCAGTTTCTGAAGAATGATTTCGAGCAAATCCTCGGGTTCAGGCATTCGGCCTTTGCCTGCAAAACCGCAGGCAAGATGGCCGCTTTCGGGTTCAATCACTTCCATGCCGCGCGCACGCAGTATCGCAATATTCGCCTGGGTGGCTGCATTCTCATACATGAGTACATTCATTGCCGGCGCAATCATGACAGGGCACTGAACCGCCAGCATCGTCGTCGATAACTTGTCATCGGCAATGCCATGGGCAATTTTGGCGAGCATATTGGCACTGCAGGGAGCAACAATGGCCAAATCAGCTTTAGAGCCAAGAGTGACATGACTTTGTTCCCAATCCCAGGTACATTCAAAACATCCTGTATGGCATTTGCGATGAGTAACCCCCTCAAAAGCTGCAGCACCAATGAGCTTTGAACCATTTTCAGTCAAGACGACATCGACCAGTGCCCCCTGCTGCGTCAAACGACTCGCCAAAGTCGCAGCTTTATAGGCGGATATGCTGCCTGTCACTCCCAATAAAATTCTTTTGCCTGTCAGTAATGGTTTCATGGTGTTGCCTTGTTTCGATAGTGTCTTTGTTGTATAAGCGCATAGCGCGCAGCGCCAATGATATGTCATGGAGTGAAAAATGACAAAGCGTGGTTTGGTACTTTTGGTCATTCTTTGCCTTTTTTTGTGCAGCTGCACAAAAGAGGAGCAACCTATTGAACTGCATACCCAAATCACCCCCAAAAGCCCCATAGAATTTCCATTGATGCCGAATTTTTATGCAGCCATGGAAAAGACCAAGCCCACAAAAGACAATATCTATACGACATGGGCTGCTGTTTTTAATCAAAACAATCTGATGGATTCCAAAGTGAGAATTCAGGGCAATGTTTCATCCATATCGGCGGATTGCCCGGAAATTACCAAGCCAATCATTCAAAAAAAGAAAAAAGGCAAGCCGCAAAAAGTGGAACAACCAGTCCCCAATTCCCGCAAATGCCACAACCTGACGGTTACCATCAACTCCCCCGAAGGCATGCACGCCCCCATTATCCTGACAGGCTATCATCCCTACTACCATCCCCATTTTAAAATTGGCATGCCCATCGATGTTTCCGGGAAATATGTTTATTTCGGCAATGGGCTTGTGGCCTCACAGAATGGCCTCGTCCTGGTCGATGAATTCCATAATATCGGGGTTAATGCAGACGGTGTATTTACCGATAACCGGATTGAACTCAATAAAATGATTTCAAAGGGGGAATGCCTTTGATAATGAATAATGAATAATGAACAATGAATAATTAGACACTAAATACCTGGAAGATTTCGAAAAAGTTACGAAGAAATAGCAACGATAGTCATAACCGGATATCCGGTAACAAACACAACCCCATTGGGAATGAAACAATATGGCAAATCTTCTCGATGCATTGAAAAACGCCGGTCTGGCGGATGCAAAAAAAATCAAAAAAGCCGAGCAGGCTAAAAAACAGCAGGTTCATAAAGAACTCAAAAGTGGCGCTCCCAAAGCAGTACAGCCCGCCCCGGAGCCAATCGTGGCAAAAGAACAGGCCATTCAGAATGTCGAACTGCAGATCAAAGAAAGGCTGGCTGCCGTTTATCGAGGTGCTGCTGTTTCGGATACCGGCGGGCGCAAGAAATTTTATTTTCAAACGCCCGATCAGTATATCGAATGCATGATGCTTTCGGACGTAGCTTCAGCACTGCTCGATCGCGGCAAATACGCCATCGTTGCCAATGAGGCAGCAGACGATTATATTGTGGTTCGACGATCAGCTGCACTGGCAATCGAAGCCATTGATAAAAAGCGTGTCATTGTATTAAGACGACAGGAATGTTAATATTGCGGTTCAGCCACTTCATAGCTTTGAGCTTTGAGCATTGAGCTTTGAGTGAAAGAATACTTCTCTAAGCTCCAAGCTCTAAGCTCTAAGCCAGAACGGCAATTATCGGCGAACAACATATCCACTCTTAATAACAGAACCAAAGAATTTCATTCCCTTCATTTCATTACCAGGACAAGGAGTCTAGTCGATCATGGAAAGATTTATCATAGAAGGCGGTCACAAACTCAGCGGTACCTTGATGCCGGGCGGCAATAAAAACGAGGTTTTGCCGGCACTTGCTGCGAGTCTTTTGACGAATGAAGACGTCATTCTGCATAATGTTCCGCGCATCAAGGACGTCGAAGTCATGATGGAAATCATCCGTGACCTGGGCGGTGAAGCGGATTTCTTTGATGACAACAGCGTGCATCTTTGCTGCGACGGCGTCGACAAAACCAATCTGAGCCCGGATTTGTGCCGCAAAGTGCGTGCCTCCATTTTGTTTGCCGGCCCCATGCTCGCCAGACATCACGAAGTGCATCTGCCGCCTCCCGGTGGTGACGTCATTGGCCGACGCCGACTCGATACGCACTTTTTGGCCTTCCAGGGGCTGGGCAGCGAAATTGAAATTGGCGATGCCTATCATTTAAAGGCAAAACATCTCATCGGAAACGACATTTTCTTTGATGAGCCATCGGTTACCGGTACCGAAAACGCCGTAATGGCAGCGGTTCTAGGCAGAGGCGAAACCATCTTCAGAAATGTCGCATGCGAACCACATGTCGAAGGACTGTGCCGAATGCTGACCCGCATGGGGGCTCACATCGAAGGCATTGGTTCCAATACGCTCACCATTCATGGTACCGGCGGCCTCCATGGCGTTGAACATACCATTGGATCGGACTATCTCGAAATCGGCTCCTATATTGGGCTTGCTGCAGCCACCGGATCCGAAATCCGCATCGAAAATGTCCGCATGACCGACATGCGCATGATTCGAATGGTTTTTGAAAAACTCGGTATCCGCATCATCCCGGATGGTACGGGAATTATCGTTCCCGCAGACCAGGAAATGAAAATCCGTTCTGACCTGCACAACGCCATCCCTAAGATCGACGATGCCCCATGGCCCGCATTTCCTACCGACCTGATGAGTATTGCCATTACCATCGCCACACAGTGCGAAGGCACCATCATCTTCTTTGAAAAAATGTTCGAAGGCAGAATGTTCTTCGTCGATTCTCTCGTTGCCATGGGCGCACAGATTATCCTGTGTGACCCGCACCGCGTCGTCGTTGCCGGCAAAAGCAGACTCCTTGGGACACGCCTCGAATCCCCGGATGTCCGTGCAGGTATGGCATTGCTCATTGCAGCTCTGACGGCCGAAGGCCAGTCTGCCATTTACAACGTGCGGCAGATCGACCGTGGTTATGAACGCGTCGATGAAAAACTACGTGCACTCGGTGCACACATCGAACGCCAGACCATCAGTTAGCTTCAAAATACAGCGGGGAAGCTAACAAACGGATTTGTTCATGCGCAATGAGCAATCTTTTATAATTCGCAATGCGCAATGATTCAGAAACGCTCAAAGTAGTTTCTAAAGAATTGAAACAATAAAAATTCTTTAGAATCTACCGCTCGTTTTGCCAAATCAATTGCGCATTGCGCATTCTTACTTGTCTTCTATCGGAAGTGCAGAACACAAAAGCGTAAGCTTATCGCCAACCTTGGGGGAATCGGGCATATTCTCAATGCCCTGCACCATATAAAGGCGGCCATCCACCGTAATATGCGCACCAACCAGCCAGTTGAAATTATCGCATTCACGGTCGAGTTCCCAAATAAAGGCCCAGCCGCGCCCTGGCATCTGTCCCTGAACAGAGGGATTGATTTTGATTGGATTGATCACAATCAGGTTCTCTTTGGCAACGGCTGGATTGACTTTGGGACCATACCCCTGCGAAATCAGCTCATTGCAAAGCTTTTTGAGCGTATCGGGTTTAGTTGTATCTGCCTGATTTAAAAGGCATTGAAGTATTTCATGATTGAGCGAGTTTTCGTCGAGTTTCATGCCGGAACGAACCAGTTCGCGAGCCATAACGGCAATCGACAATGAATCTCCGGGGGTTACCTGACGAAGGGCTTCTTTTACACTTGGCTGAATATCCATATTCTATTCTCCTTAGCTCGATTGAGCACCGGAAACGCCCACAGGCGTTATAATCTTAGTACTTTCGAAGAGCCCCTCTACCATGACAAATACCATAGCCTCTCCGAAACAGCCTAAGTGTAGGTGTAAATCCCACCTTGTCAAGTATTGAATTTATTTTTTTAAAGGATGGGGTAACATATTCAGCCACTCACCTTGACTTTCTTAATGAATTATTCATCCGAATTCGGAAAACATACGAAATCGTAATGGAATTGTTCGGAATGGGGAAGAGGCCCCATT
>JAGACY010000430.1 GCA_017613855.1 Pseudomonadota bacterium | reverse complement strand
GATAGCATTACGTCACGGCGGCGTATTTCGCAGAAATAGCCGCCGAAGCACGCCGTATGCGCCAACGGCGCAAAGGCGGGCAAAACATAAGGCTATGTTTAACCACCGTGGATATGCCTTGTTCCAATGGTTTCGTATCTTCATTGCTTAGAGCTTTGAGCTTTGAGCTTTGAGTGGAGAATCTTTTCTCTAAGCTCCAAGCTCTAAGCTCCAAGCCAGGATGGCAATCTTTCGAGAGCAAAATATCCACGCTCGATAAACAGAGTCAAACATAAATAGATACATGGCATACCAAATTCCTTTAATGTCATTCCAAATCATGATAAATCACTTCATTAAGACCATGCCGCAAAGGATAATTAGATTTGCTCTGTATCCACGATGATGTCTATTGCATTGTTCCACCGGAGATGCCCCAATGAAATACGGACGACTTCCCGTTGTCATGTCGATTGTTTTTTTAGCTGCCTGCTCCCGTTCTGGGGACAACAATGTCCAGACGGCAGCTTCCGATCAAAGTGCCCCTCAATCCAGTGAGCCTGTCATCACGGAATTCTTCGAACTCTCCAATGGACGCATCTGTTCCTATAACCCCAAAAATTCTTTCGAAGCTTCTTTCTACCAAAAAGCTCAGGCCCGCAAAGAAGCCAAATCTGTCCCAAATGCAGATATCTCGGCAGATAATGCCGATACTATCGAAGAAACAGCTCTGCCCAAAGTCGAAGCAGGCCAGACATGTCAGGCACACAATCAGTGCCCGCCGGGACATGCCTGTATGTATCAGAGTGAGAGCAAAAATCCCGAAACCGGCAAAATAGAATACATTTTAGCATGCACCAACATGGTCAGCCGGGAATGCGCGACAGACCTGGACTGCCCGGAATACGAAAAATGTTTTGATAATCATTGTGCCATGTGCAAAACAGACGCCGACTGCCGGTATGGCAACACGTGCAGCAAAGGCGCATGTTTCCCCAAAAACGAGCCAGCCAAATGCCAGGAAGCCACAGATTGCAGCTATGGGGAAATATGCCTGTACGGAGAATGTTCTGCATTTTGCCATAACACCTGCGCGGATGGCAAAACCTGCCAGGGAACAGTCGGCATCGGTGTTTGCCTCGACACCCACGCACAGCAATATTCCACTCTGGACAAGAAATGGTGTTTATCCAACGAAGATGCCGAACTCAATTACGTCTGCCTGAATCATGAGAGCCGCAAAGCATGCATGAATGACACGGATTGTCCCGACGGCAGACAATGTCTCAACAGTATCTGCCAGGAATGCACTCAGGACAGTGAGTGCAAACATGGACGGTGTATCAACAGCATCTGTGGGTGCAGCAGCGATGAAGATTGTTACGGTTCGAGCCGCTGCAGCGACAACCATCAATGCGTAGCCTGTCTCTCGGATTCGGACTGTCCGGGAGGAAAATGCAACGAAGAGAACAAGTGTGCGGAGTGCGTCACATCGTCCGACTGTGCAAAGGGCATGGTATGCGGCAATCCGCCCGGCTGGATAGAATACGACACCCCCAAATGCATCCAGTGCGTGAGTGACGAAGACTGCAGTTCAGAAACACCATTCTGCAACGCCAAAGGAAAGTGCGAACCCATTCAATGTACAGATGTCCTGGATTGCTGCTATGGAGAATACTGTATCCATAATCAGTGCAAAGCAATACAAATGGATTTAGTAGGCCTTCGGCCAACCGACAGCTATGCCAAAACCTTCAAAGATGAAGCGTTGCCTAAAGGCCATACCGCCGATGCGGATATTCAAAAACAAGCGACCAGGCGTTCTAAACTGCGTGAAATGGGGTATTACACAACCACCCCCAACTATTGCACAGCACACGATGAGTGTGACTCGGGATCCTGGTGCAACAAAAGCCTGCATATCTGCATGGATACGCACCGCCAAAAGTACCTCAATCCTGAGTTCAGCTATTATTTGTCTGGGCAAATCTCATACAACGATATTATCTATACTTCCGATTTTTGCTGGCACGACAGTGATTGTCCATCCGGGCAGGTGTGCAGTGATTTTGGTATTTGCGGATGCAACCGAGACTCGTGCGGCGAAGGATACGAATGCTCTGCCCGTTTTGGATGCATCAATCTGGATGAATCCTTATGCGGCACTCTCGAACAGAAAGACAATAAATGCCGCTGTCACGAGGATTCTCAGTGTGGCGAGGATCATTTCTGTGCAAGCAACGGAACATGCGAATCTGTAAAAGATCCGGAAATCCTCTTTCTTGAAGGGTTAAGATGGTCTGCGGCATACCATGGACGCATTAAAAACCGAGAAAAAACTATAGAATATCTGCAAAAATCGGCAAACCTGGGCAATGATGAAGCCAAACTCACCCTGGCCATCGAATATATCAACGAAGACGCATCCTACGCCCAGGGGATAACGCTCCTGAACGAACTGATACAAATCAATCATCCGGAAGCATGCTATCAATATGCACTCTTATTAAATGATGGCATCATCAAACCCGATGCTGAACCAATAGACAAAGGGATACTGGTTTATCTTGAAAAAGCCGCAAATGCAGGACATACGTATGCTCAGGCCTTGCTGGCCGCACTTTATTCCGGATATAATAAATCTCTGCATTTTCATGATTATTCCGAAATAGATATTAATAAATTAAATATTCAACCAGACAAAGCTAAAGCCGAAACCTATTATAATATGTTCTTCACCTATACCCCGAGCAAATATCGCTCCGATGAGATGGATTCTCTCCTTAAATCGATATTTTAAGGCTCTTTTGTACGAGTGTGGAGATTTTGACGATCTTAACTCATATCCACATGGATTCAACACAACCCATGGGAATGAGGATTTTGGGGATATTACGTCTTTTTAAATACATCGACCTGACTCGAGAATGTCAGTTCATAAGTATCCTGAATGGGAGCCGGCGACGGTGCATCTTTGTCAACTCCAGCGTCATCCGCAAGTTCTTCGGGAGACTCCTTGAGCAGTTCATTGGCTTCTTCAGTTTCGACCACAGAACTGCGATCCGAATTTATATCTGCATTCTCTGTCGAGTCCTGAGCTGCCGCTTTGGATTGCTGTGCATCATCGACACTTTCAGAATGACGCTCTGCTTTGGCTACAGAAGCATTTTCTTTCGATGAACGTTCTTTGTCCGCTTTTTCTTCGGCAGCTTTATCATTCTTATCAGATGATTTTTCCAGACCGGCAGATTTGTCCTGTTTGCCATTGGCCCCTTTATCATCTTTCATATCGGATTTATCTGCTTTATCCGACTTTCCTTTTACAGACTTATCTTCTTTACCGGCCTTTTCTTTTTTATCTTCTTTCGTCTCAGTCCTATCTTTGGATGATTTATCCTCTTTGGCTTCAGACTTATCTTTGGCAGGGCGGTCTTCTTTGGATTCGGACTTATCTTTCAGAGACTTATCCTCTCTGTTATCATCCTTATCCTTTGAGGTTTTATCCGATTTATCACTCTTATCTTTAATAGATCTATCTTCTTTTTCTTTATCAATTTTTTCATTTTTAGAGGCAGATTTATTATCTGTTGTTTTTTCGGCAGCCTTATCATTTTTCTTTGCTGCATTCACCAATTCCGGCGCCTGCTCATTCTTTTCACTCGAAGATTTTCCGTTCTCATCCTGTTTATCATTCGAAGCTTCCTGCGCTTTCTTTTCAGCTTCTAATTTTTCACGTTTTTCGGCTTCGATTCTTTCGCGTTCTTTCTTCTGATCGGGGTATTCAGGACGATGATGATAAAAAGCATTCAAAATACCGAGCAATGCATTGGCAATATCATTCAGATCGCGCAGGGTCAGATCGCATTCGTCAAACTGACCATCCGCAAATTTGCTGTTGATGAGCTTGCGGACGAGGACGAGTATTTTGTCGGGACTTTTGTCCGGCAATGAACGCACAGCAGCTTCGACACTGTCCGAAACCATACAGATGCCCGTTTCTCGTGTTTGAGGACGGGGCCCCGGATAGCGATAGTCTTCTTCGTGAACACGCTCCTGCTGTTCCTTGGCACGCTGATAAAAATACTCAATGCGGCTCGTTCCATGGTGCGTTGCAATAAAATCCATGATGTCCTGAGGAAGCTTGTATTTCTTTGCAATCTCAAGACCATCGCGTTCATGGGCCTTTAAGATCAGCGCACTCATGTTGGGTTTGAGTCTGTTATGAGGGTTGTCGCCGCGTTGATTCTCGGCAAAGTACTGAGCATTCTTGACTTTGCCGATATCGTGATAGTAGCCGCCGACTCGGGCAAGAACGGCATTGGCACCGATGGCCTCGGCAGCGGCCTCATTGAGCGAACCAACCATAATGGAATGTTGATACGTTCCGGGGGCTTCGAGGAAGAGCGTCTTAAGTGCCGGATGCTCAAGGTTCGAGAGCTCGAGCAGTTTATTCGAAGTCACATACCCAAAAATACTTTCTGCAACAGGTAATCCAATCATGAGCACACCTGTTGCAAGCATTCCGCTTCCAAGCCCGAGCAGAAATACCACACAGTAATCCGCTTCTGTCATATTGGTGCCCCGGAGCAAATAAATGCCGAGCGCCATCAATGCAGAAATCCCTCCCATCAGAAATCCGCGCTTAAATATGACATTACTGCGTTTGGGGCGCACCATAAGCAGACATCCGGCCATACTGCTCACAATAGCGTATGTCAGGATCATTCCGTCCTCGACGATGAGCCCAGTCAAAACCACCGAACAAACCGCAAAAAGGTAGGCATAGTATCGATTAATAACGACACGCAAAAGCATCGGACCGCATGCAAACGGGAATATCAGCAAAAGGGAATACGGCCAGTGATAGACCGTCCCCAAAACATTGCACAGCAAAACGCTCAAACGCAGAAGCGCGGTATACATCAAAACGCTCGTCGCCATATAAACGACATCGCGCATTTTCTGACGTTTTGCAGTTTCTGCCAAAATAGAACGCCAACTCATAAAGAGCAGAATGAGTACGACAATTCCCAAAGCGACCCAGTAACCATGGCGATTTTCATAATCACCTTGTCTTTGTACCTGTTCAAAGACTTCGTAATGCTTCTGCTCAATGGGATTACCACGGGCAACGATAGTCTGACCTTTTTTATACTCTTCGAGAATGAGCAATTCTGCAGTTGTAGCGCTGACATTCTGTTTTTCACGATGGGTTTCGGTTTCGTCAAACTCCAGGTTCGGCCTTACAAACTGTTTAAAATAATCCAAAATACTTTCCGGAATCTGCGGGAAACGCAGTTTCAACAGTCGTGTCAAACGTTCTTCGGCATCTGCCTGTGAAGTCACTTTGGTTTTATCAGAAACATCACGTTTGCCATTCGAATCATAGATAGTAAAATTCTCAACAGCATCCAGCGAATCCCGCGAGGCAACGATCATTTGCCCGAGTACCGTATCAAACTCCTGAAGCAGTCCCTCTTCGATGAACTCCGAAAACTGTTCGGACACAAGCCATTGATAAGCCTCATCGCCAAGATCATAACCGACGGCATTGACAAAAACACTTTTATGTTCACGGCTCCATGTATTCAGGCCGCTTGCAATTTCATCCTCAGTCAGTTCCCGAGTGGAGACAAAATCTTTAAAGACCTTTTCCCCGCCAAACAACTGCATTAAAGTGTCTGCCCATGCCTGTCTTTCGGGAGATGACTGCGTAAACTCACTTTCATTTTCTCTTGGGGCACGCGTCTTTTTTAAGCGCTCCACTTCGAGGTCTGCCCCATCACGCATCTGCTCAAAAGCTTTGTGAATACGAGCCAGAACCGCCTCGTGATAACCCGTATTCCAACGATAAATAGGCAGTACCGACGAAACCCTTTCCTGCCGGATTTTTTCCGTTGCAGCACGATCGACGCTCTTAAAAGTAAAATCCCTGGGGGCTTTGTAATCATGTGCAGCAATCGTGCCGATATCCGCTTTATCAATCGTCCCGGGCTGGGAACCGACATTCCCGCCGATGACGAGCACCGAGCAGACAATGACCAAAGCAATATATGCCCCAACCAACAATGGATTGTTCAGGCTCCAGGTCAGGTACTTGCTCCTGGGCTTTTTCCTGCTTATTTTTTCGAAACTGAGCGATTCACGCTGGCGATGTTCATCCATATCGCTTTTACCTTAATTATCCTACTTTCTGGGCACGTTCGTAGGCGAGTACAATTTTCTGCACGAGAGGATGGCGGACGATATCGCGATCCGATAGTCGAATCACCGAAATACCTTCGACATTATCGAGTATTTCAACGGCCTGAGACAATCCGGATCGCACGTCCCCGACGAGATCAGTCTGCGTCAAATCCCCGGTAATCACAGCTTTAGAGCCGAACCCCAGTCGTGTAAGGAACATCTTCATTTGTTCCTGCGTCGAATTCTGTGCCTCATCGAGAATGATAAAGGAACTGTTGAGTGTGCGGCCGCGCATAAAAGCGAGCGGTGCAACCTCAATGGCTCCCTGGCTCAGCCAGTGCTGTGCCCTGTCGACATCGACCATATCATAAAGTGCATCAAATAATGGCCTCAAATAGGGATTGACCTTTTCGGCCATGTCACCGGGCAAAAACCCAAGACGCTCACCGGCTTCTACTGCCGGACGCACGAGTACAATGCGCTTCACTTTCTTGCGCATCAAAGCATCCACGGCGAGTGCCATGGCGAGATAGGTTTTTCCGGTACCGGCGGGACCGACACCAAAGACGATGTCATCCGAACGAATGGCCTGCACATAGCGTTTTTGATTTTCGGTCTTTGCACGGATGGCGCGGTGATCCGTCGTCATGCATACGACGCCGGCCAAACCGGCCGTCTCACCCCCACGCAGAGCCTCGAGCTGTTCCGAAAAATCGGCAACTGTAATATCCCGATTGGTCTTGGCTTCTTCGTAAAGTGCAACCAAAAGTTTTCGGGCACACTCAAGATCAGCACTCCCGCCCGTCAGGCTCACAACATTGCCCTGGGTCTTGATTTCCAGATTCAATTCGGATTCCAAAAAGCGAAGATTGCCCTCGCGCATGCCATAAAGCAGCCGTGCATTGGGCAAACTCGGAAACTCTATCTCCGTACGCGCCATAATTACCTCTTTAATGATCCATCCCCCAAAATGAACAGAGATTACCCGATTTTAACTTTTATGACCAGATATTGCGAAAAGGATTCAACCGAGACTCTGCCTCGTAAAATTATTCGTTATTCACTATTACGTATTCACTGATTAAATGCGCAATGCGCAATGTGCAATTATTAGGATTCCCTGGGTTATGGCTAAAGAATCGTGGTTTTTGTTCTTAAAGACAGTGAATAGTGAATAGTGAATAATAAATAGTGAATAGTGAATCACTAAAAACGACATAGCCTTAAGTGATGCCCTGTGTGCAAAGAGGCTGAATCGTTACAATGAACTTCCACAATAAACTTTGAGGCGTCGTGGGGGGAGGCGCGTATCGCGCATGCGATAGCGCCGAGGGGGGCCACCGCCCCCCTTTTCAAAAAAATCAAATTCAGGTAAATGACAGCGGATTTTTTTTGGCAAATACCCAATGCCAATCATGATGTGAGTAAACATGAAAAAGAAACCTGCCCCCATTAATCCCGTATCCATCGAAACCGTCTCGCTGTATCAGACCGCACAGCAGCGATACCTGAATTATGCGCTCAGCGTCATTACGAGCCGCGCACTGCCCGATGTCCGCGACGGCATGAAGCCCGTCCAGCGGCGCATCATGTACGGCATGCACGAAATGCATCTCACGCACGAAGCTAAATATCAAAAGAGCGCACAGGTCGTCGGCCAGGTCATGGGGCGTTACCATCCGCATGGTGACAGCGCCATTTACGATGCGCTTGTGCGACTGGCACAGCCCTTTACGCTGCGTTATCCCTTTGTCGACGGCCAGGGCAACTTCGGTTCGATGGACGGCGACAGCGCAGCAGCCATGCGTTATACCGAGGCGCGCATGCAGCCCATTGCGGCAGCCATGCTCGAAGATCTCGACGAACATATCGTCGAATTTGTCCCCAATTATTCGGGAACATTGCGCGAACCCTCGGTGCTGCCGAGTTCCATCCCCGCACTGCTCGTCAATGGTTCGAAGGGCATTGCCGTCGGTATGGCCACCGATATTCCGCCGCATAATCTGACCGAAGCACTCGATGGCTGCATCGCCATGATCGACAAGCCCGACATCACGCTCGACGAATTGTGCCAACTCATTCCCGGGCCGGATTTCCCCACGGGCGGCAAGATTCTGACTTCTCACGAAGATATCAAAAAAGTCTACGAAACCGGCCGCGGCCCCATCGATATTCAGGCAGATTACACGCTCGAAACCGTGGGCAAACGCTCCCGCATCGTCATTACGAGCATTCCGTACCAGGTCAACAAATCCAAGCTGCACAAGGATATTGCCGATCTCATCGAGTCGAATAAACTCCCGCTGCTCAGCGATGCACGCGATGAATCGACCGATGTGGTCCGCCTCGTCCTCGATTTGAAAAGCGAGGCCGATCCCAATGCCGTCATGGCCTATCTGTTCAAGCATACCGAGTTGCAGACGCGGTTCAATGTCAATATGACATGCATTGTACCCGGCCCCCGCAAAGAAG
>JAGACY010000429.1 GCA_017613855.1 Pseudomonadota bacterium | reverse complement strand
CTGTATGGTTCACTCGAAAATGTCGCCGTGGCAATCTATCATTTGCAGTCAAACGCTGCCGAAGCAAGCGCCGTTACAACTACAGAAGCCAATGCCAGCATTAAAAATCTGGTCTATTATGCAGATGTCTATTCCAAAACGCCGATTAGCTCCGGTTTCATCAATAATATTAAGAGCGCAAATCTGAGCCTCGAAAATATCTTCTCGGCTGCACGTATCAATCAATATACAAAGACGGATGAAACAACCCACAAAGCGACCGACGGTAAGGTCATTCATACACAGCCTCTGCTCTTTAATGCTATCAACGAAGCTGCCATAACAACCATCGACGCAGAAGCCAATCCCAAACGATATTGGCTCGGCATCACAACAGCAAAGAATGTCTTCTGGCTCAAACGCGACAAAACGAACGATTTCGCAACCGAAAAGAATTTCATGTCCGTACAGGATGAGCTCCAGTTCAAAGGTTATGATCCCAATGCAACCGAATTTGCACTCCAATCCGGTACATCTGACATTGAACCCGCCAACACACTCTCTGGCTGCGCAAATGCCGCTTCTTGTACATCCCCATGGGCACCTGCCAATCAGATGAAGAAGATTACCGAACCCAACGGCGAAACAATTTCTATTCCCTGGATGAAGTAATATTCATTGATTGGGCGTGACGTGCAAATTGCACGTCACTGCTCGTCTTGGGGCGGCCCGCCCCTGCGACTCGCTAAACGCCGCTATGCCTTTGGCATACGCGGCTTTTTTTGTTATTATTGGCTCGCCTTGCGACACACGCCGCTGCGGCTCGCTTTGCGCCGCTATTGCCTGCGGCAATACGCGTCGCTAATATCCGGGTGCACACTTCTATGAACAATGCTGCCAATACCCCATTAAACACATCTGCTGCCGACACTCCTGAGAATATATTCTTGCCCGAAAAAGAATCATTCTCACAGTCTGCTTCCAATCCCCCCAAAACGCCGCCGGAACTAGCCGGAGATTATGAATTCTTAGAAGAAATCGGCCGAGGTACACAAGGTCATGTCTTTCGTGCACGCGATCTACACCACAATCGCATCGTCGCCATAAAACAATTAAAAATCGGTTCCGTTGCAAACTGGAAAGATTACGAGCTGTTCCAGCGTGAAGCCAATGTACTCGCGACATTGGACATACCGGGGGTCGCCAAATTCTACGAATCACGGGAATTCCTCGATATCGAACAGCCTGCCGCATACATCGTACAGGAATATATCGAAGGCAATAATTTAGCCTCTATTCTTGCTTCCGGTACGCGTTTTTCTGTCAATCAGGTTCATCAAATTCTTATTCAGTGCCTGCATATTCTCGACAAGCTTCATACACACGACCCAGCCGTCATTCATCGCGATATCAAACCGTCCAATATTATACTTGTACAGAATGATTCAAATATACCTCAGGTATATCTCATCGATTTTGGGGCAGTTGCCAACCCACAGGTCCAGGGCGGCGGTTCGACTGTCGCCGGAACCTACGGCTATATGCCGCCAGAACAACTTATGGGCCGTACATCACCTCAAAGTGATATCTACTCACTCGCCGCGACTGCTGTGTATTTGTTCTCGGGGGTATCACCCGAAAAAATGCAGAATAAAGATTTTCATCTCATCTTCGAGCCTTATATGCAAAGCATGCCGTCAGCACTGCTCTATATCTTACGTGCCATGCTTGCACCGGACAGCAAAAACCGGTTTTGTGATATTCAGGATTTGTGCAGCATTTTTACTGAATTTCAAAAAGGCTATTACGAAATTCCTTCTGCCATTGTCGAATCACTTGGAGACGAAGCGACCTATCTAAAAAATGTAAAACAATATCATCATCAATTAAAGAAAGTACAACATATCAATGAGCCAGGAAATATCGAACTTTGGCAGCAATTGCCCAACCAAACTCCGCGCAAAGTTCCTTTCATCTATCGTCATATTCGATTGAATCAAATATTATCTTCTGCTTCAACTCAATCAATATTAAAAGCCCGAAATAATGACAATCATGATCAATCAAACAGCATCACCCGCTTCCTCATACAATGGTTTGCGTGTATTTATTTTGCCCTGCCACCGTTGGCGCGTCTTACGGATAAACAAAGCGGCTGTTTCGCAGGGCTATTTTTATTATTTATCATAGCCTGTACCGCTATCTTTTTATTTGCAATAACAATTTACTTAATTATATCATTTCCCTTATTATTTTGTATTTATATCGCTATTACTGCCGTTATCGCATTTGTACTCGTACAAAAGAAATCTCATCGATGTTTTCAGCCATTCATTGAACAACCCGATAATCATAAAACCGAAGAGCCACCCTCCAATCGTTCTACCATACGGCTGATCAAATCGATTCTCCAAAATGGTACCAAAACGATTGCTACCATTACCGATATTCAATATATCGATCAGCCCGAAGGCATTTATCGCAATACCATCACAGACAATCTTGTACATACACGAAAGCCGCTATTTAAAATCTCCTATACGTTTAATCCCGTGGACGATCATAATCCCGATAATTTGCTTCACGAAATCTACACCCACACCCCTCCCGAAGATCATTATCAAATTGGCGATCCTCTGCCGATTCTATATTATATTCCTGCCCCTTCAGAGGATTCACCTAATAAAGAATTCGTATTAAGCATCCCATTCCCGCTTCCGATGAGCGGACAGTTGGATCTATACCGGCTCATAGGCACCTCCCAAAACATACTTTAACATCTTATTTACAATGTCCGATACAATACAACTCCCACACGCCCTGGCAAAGAAATACCACCTCATTCGCAAGCTCGGAGAAGGCGCCAATGGTGTCACCTGGCTCGCACAAACCATCACCAACGAAAAAGTTGCTGTCAAAGCACTGCGTCTTGCGGTGTCCGAAGACTGGAAAAGCTTTGAATTGTTTCGCCGCGAAGCAGAAACACTGGCATCCATCCATGTCGAGGGCGTACCTAAATTTTATGAAAGTGTCATCGCCAAAGATAGCGGTGGCGAGTGTTTTCTGGTGCAGCAATACATCGAAGCACCGTCCCTGCAGCAAATATTAAAAGAAAAGAAGGTATTTACAGAACAGGAAACGTTGCTGTTTATGAAAAAGACTGCACAGATTCTCAAAGTTCTGCATACCGAATATGCACCACCGATTATCCACCGCGATATCAAGCCATCCAATATATTATATGCTCCGGATCCACTGCTCAAAGAACCGCGCATTTGGCTCATCGATTTTGGTGCCGTTGCCAATCCTCAATCGAACAACGATGGTTCGACCATAGCAGGCACGTATGGTTATATGGCACCCGAACAAATGCTCGGTAAATGTACTATTGCATCCGATTATTACGCACTCGGTGCCACAGCCTTGCAAATGCTCACCGGCATAGAACCTTTCAAACTCGAATCGGATGTTTTTACGCTCGATTATCAAAAAGCCATCCAGGAATATGCCCCACAAACGAGTGCATACATGCAGCAGCTGTTATCGATATTACTTTCCCCCAAAGAAGAAGATCGACCCGCCAATGCACATCAATTACTCATCATGATCCAATCGGTCATAAACGGTGTTTCACCGACAGACAGGCTCAAAGAGAAAAAGCAAAAGAGCTGGATTGCGAAACTGCTCACCCAACTGTTTCCCTCCAAACCATCGAATAACGAAGACCAATGGATTCGTGTTCCGGGACTTATCCGATGTCAAAAGAGTCAATATATCGAATATACTTTTTATACCAAAGACGGCGAGTTTTTATGCGGCGCCGCAAAGAATTCCGATGTTATCAGGAATAAGGTACAATCCAGTCAGCCTCTGCCAATTCCCTGTGAAGTACTCTATGATCCCGGAAATCCAATTTATAATAAGATTGTTCCGATAGAATGAGTTCATTTTTACCCACTCATAAGCGCCAGCAGCTCGTTCTTCAAATGACATTTTCTCAATGGGTATAAAATATAATTTATCCCAATCGAACGAAAACTCGCATGCATACCGAATGAATCATATTTTTTTG
>JAGACY010000428.1 GCA_017613855.1 Pseudomonadota bacterium | reverse complement strand
GAAGCATTATTTTAGGTATATTAGTCTTTGGTGGTTTAATTGTGAATACGATATTATGTCTCAATATACCGCTGAATCCCTTTGCAGAGAAGAATGGTACATGCGATAGTGGGGAGACGGGCGTTGCGTGGTCATACGCGATTTTTCTATTTGTCTTTGTGACGCTATTCTATTTTGGTGTGGTGCTCGCAAATATCATAATGAAGTATTCTTAATCTCTGCAGGCAATTCGTAATGCGTAATGCGCAATTCGCAATGCGCAATTAATGCATTCATAGGTATATTCCTGAAAAATTGAGTTTTTGCTTTAGAGGTTCGCGCTGGTTTTGCATATCACTACCAATTGCGTATTTCGTATTCATTCCTGCTTCAGGGTTGGACTATAATCATTTAAAGGATAATTGCGCATTGCGCATTGCCAATTGCGCATTGATAGTGGGCCATTTGGATTGCTGCCAGCCCCCCTCAAAAAAAAAATACGTCTTCGACTTGACGTTTTAAAAATGGTGTCCATTGTGTGTTGCTCGTTGGATGACGAAAGACATGATAGCATGCCTGATATCATCACTATGTCTCATACAATAAACCGTATTGGTTTATCTAATCATAGGAGGTTTGTTATGTTTACACTTTGGAGTGATATTGACCGTTTATTTAATCGTTCATTCTGTGACTGGATGCCCAACGAACGCGCTTTTAGAAGGTTTGCAGAGAATGATGCATTCTTTGGTGCACTCCGCATGAACCTCATCGATAAAGGTGATAACCTCGAATTTGTTGCTGAACTTCCTGGTGTTGAAGAAGCTGATGTCGATTTGAGTGTTCATAATGATACACTTAAATTGAGTGCAAAACGCAATGTAACCCATCCTAAAGAGAATACTGTCTATCTTGCAGAAAGAGGCAATTATGATATCCAAAGAAGTATTGCACTCCCCGTAAGAGTAGAAGCGGACAAAGCAAAAGCTACATTCAAGAATGGTATTCTCCGCGTGACGCTTCCCAAAGCCGCCGAAAGCAAACCTAAACAGATTGCTATCAACGGGTAGGATTGACGGTTAGTTTCTTTCAACAATTACTTTTACTTTTGGGTAAATGATATATTAATAGGAGTCAGTGAGTATGTTGGAAAATAATGAACTTCAGAAAAAATCTGAAAATACTGAGATGGATAAAAAAGCCGAACAAAATGTAGAAGTTCGTGCTGCTCAGGTCCAGCCGGCTGTCGATATCGAAGAAGCCAAAGATGATTTCATCGTCAATGTGGATATGCCGGGCATCGATCCTAAAAATATTGAAGTCAATTTGGATAAGGAAATCCTCACCGTCGAAGCCAAAGCTGAGATTGAAGGCCTGCCGCCAAGACATTATTACAGGCAATTCCGCGTCATGCGCGGTTTGGATGCTTCCAAATGCCGGGCCGATTATAAACTCGGTGTCTTGACGCTCAAACTGGCCAAACCTACGACGGCTCAGCCTCAGCAGATTAAAATTACAAGTGAATAAACCATAACTCCGGGGAGAGCTTCTCTCCCCCATGTATACAAAAAAGGCTCGCGGATACTCCGCGAGCCTTTTTTGTATTTGTCATTCAATTCCGCATTACGCATTACGAATTAACCTCATCATTCTCCCTTAGCTTCAGAATTCCCCCTTAGTTTTGCAACTTTAATTACGCATTCCGCATTCCGAATTCCGCATTAATCATAATATCTCGGCAATTCCCGATGATGCACCGTCCAGGTCTCGGTCTTATTCCGTTGATAGATAGCCTCTGCAATGGCGATGCTGCGATGCTGTCCCCCTGTGCATCCGATGCCGATGGTCAGATAACGTTTTCCTTCGCGCTGGTACCTTGGGATCAGGAACTTGATGAGTTCACTCGTTTTGCTGACGAATGTTTCTGCATCCGGATCGGAAAAAACGTAGTCCGAGACGCTCTTATCCAGTCCTGTCAGTTTCGAAAGCTCGGGCACAAAATAGGGATTCTTTAAAAATCGCACATCGAACACGAGATCGGCATCGAGCAGGATGCCGTACTTGTAGCCAAAACTGACAATAGCGATGTGCATGTCAGGTATGTTGCCGCTGTAGCGCGTACTGATGAGATCGCGCAGTTGGTGCGGCGTCAAAGCCGAAGTATCAAGGCGCGTCTGCACATAAGGCTGAATGACCTGAAGCATGCGGCGTTCGCGTTCGATGGCACTGTTCAAATCGCCGTCTTTGTCGAGTGGATGAACGCGACGCGTCTCTTTGTAGCGTCGTTTCAGAACCTGATTCTCCGCATCCAAAAACAAGATCTCCGGAGTCATTCCCAACTTTTTGATTTCTTCGATGACCTCGGGGGCCTGCTGCAAAAAAAGCGAATCCCGAATGTCAAATCCAATGGCTATGCGCTTGATCTCATTGTGTGCCCCAAGCAGCTGCAAAAATTTTGGCAGCAGTACGACGGGCAGATTATCCACACAGTAAAAACCGAGATCTTCGAGGGTATGCAAGGCTGTCGTGCGCCCGGCACCACCCATTCCGGAAATTAAAACGAGTTGTATTGGATTCATCATCGCTCCTGGGTGTATAAAGAACGCGATTGCGCGCATGCGCAAGATCCATTCTGCACAATTTGAACACTTTCTGCACTATGAAACAACGTATTCTCTTATTGGCCATTTTTATTTTTATGCTCGCCGGATGCCAGGACAGTCAAAAGCGCTTTTGCGTGCAGGCATCGACTTCCCTGTGCGATCGCTGTCAATCCTGCGGCGATTTTAAAGCCTGCGGGCTCACCCGATCGACGAGCAAAGATGAATGCATCTCGATTCTTCAAAATGTCTGTGCTTCGTACGATAGTCTGTACAGCAACGAGGTTGCACGCACCTGCCTGCAGAGCATCAACAGCCTGACTTGCGATCAGCTCAAAGCCAATGGAAAACCCGAAGTCTGCACGAGACTTTTCTAATGCGGAATGCGGAATGCGGAATGCGGAATTAAAATGTGTCTCTGAAAAAAAACAAGAGATACTTAATTCTTTAGAAATCGCATTGAGAATGCCTGAATCATTGCGCATTGCGCATTGCGAATTGCGAATTGACGATGTTGCGAACAAATCCGTTTGTAAGAAAAGCACTCACTAAGCCAGAACATTGGCCGCCATTCTTTGGAAATGCCCTTGAGAATACCTAAATAATTGCGCATTGCGCATTGCGCATTGCGAATTTTAAAGATATCCCCTTGAAACATCCATTCTTCCCCTCCCAATTGAATCCATTCAAATTCGCGATCTGCATGCTCGCGCTATGCCTGTGTGCTTCGTGTGCCTCAACGCCAAAGGGCGAAGCAAACAGCGTCTATTCCGACTATCTCAAAGCATGCAGCCGAGGAGACGAAACGGCCGCCCAGGATTACCTGCTTCGTCCCAATGCCGAAGTCGAAGCATGTCCAGATAGCCAGGAAAAACTGAACGCCCTCAAAGCCGCTAAAAAAGCGAATATTGTCATTACAGCACACAATTCCGGAACTTTGTTTGTACAAACAAATGGCGGTTTTCAAATCGATCCGGGGTCGACATTCACCCCAAATTACCTTAAGAATCAGCTCAGAAGCATCAAATATGCAATTAAAAATGCTGATGTTCAGGCACTTTCCGCGTTAATTCATTCTTCAACGCGCCCCTCCGACGAAATCCTGCAACAATGGATCGTCTCTTCCGAAGCCCAGGACATCTATGCTGCAGCAGCCACCAATCCCAATGCCTGGTTCCAGATTCAGGGCACAAAAGCCATGTGCCAAATCTCTGGTATCGTCCTCAACTTCGAAGTCGATGACGGCATCTGGCGATGGGTATTTGAATAGGTCATAACACATGCTCAAATACATCTGGGTTCTTTTAACGGCACTCGCCTTTGGGACGATGGAAATCGCACTCAAAATCGGAGGCAGTGCCTTTACCGCATTACAACTTACTTTCCTGCGTTTTCTCATCGGCGGGCTGTTTCTGCTGCCCTTTGCCATCCACGATCTCAAAAAGCGCCAGTACCATCTCACCAAACGTGATTTCGGCTTTATTACGATGCTGGGGCTCATCAATATCGTCATCAGCATGACCCTTTTCCAACTCAGCGTCATGCATACCAACGCCAACCTCGCAGCGGTGCTCATCTCATTTAACCCGATGTTCACAATGATCTTTGCGCATTTCGTGGCGAATGAACGCTTCACCCGCAAAAAAGGCCTCGTTCTGGCAATCTGCATCTTTGGCCTCATTCTCGTCGCCAACCCGTTCAACCTGGCCAGCGGCAACGAACCCATCGGCATCATGATGGGACTGGGAGCCTCCATTGCATTCGGGCTTTACACAGCCCTGAGCAAGCGCTGCGTCGGCCGGCTCGGCGGCATGACCGTCAACAGCCTCAGTTTCCTCACCGGTGCCGTCATGGAGCTCATCGTCCTCCTCGCCATGGGGCAACCCGTCATTTCGGGCATCAATGCCGATACCATCGGCGTCCTGCTCTACGTTTCGTTCGTCGTCACGGGCTTTGGCTATTTCTGTTTTATGCGCGCTATCGAACGCACCGGCGCATCCTCGGCATCCTACGCCTTTTTCATCAAACCGCTCATCGCCATTGGCCTGGCAGCAATCATCCTGTCCGAAGCCATCACCTGGAACATCATCGTCGGCAGCTTGATTATCCTGGGCGGCTGCATCTTTAATGTCTATAAACCTAAAGCTGTAAACGCTTCTTAATTGTATGGCCGGGCTATGCGTGCTTTGCCCGCATACGCCCTGGCTTTTTTGCCGCTATCGGCTGCGCCGATACGCGGCAAATTCATTTTATGGAGAAATCCCATGCCCGAATACAGAAATCCCACACCGACCGTCGATATTCTCATTCTCAAAGATAATCAGATCGTACTCGTCAAAAGAAGAAATCCACCGCTTGGCTGGGCCATCCCCGGTGGTTATGTCGACGAAGGCGAATGTGTCGAACATGCTGCCATCCGCGAAGCCAAAGAAGAAACCGGACTCGATGTTCACCTGACTTCGTTGTTCTACGTCTACTCCGATCCTTCGCGAGATCCGCGCCAGCATACGATGACCACCGTGTTTACCGCGACTGCCGAGGGGCTTCCCAAAGGCGATGACGATGCCGAAATCGCCCAATATTTCCCACTATCGGATCTGCCCTCCCCTATTGTCTTCGATCATGCGACGATCATTGCCGATTACCTCGAATTTCGAAAAACCGGCAAACAGCCTGAACTGCAAAGGGCGCTCAAACGCATGGGAAAAGCATAACGAACCTCCATTGAATATGCCTGTTTTTTATGCTATGGAACCATCCGCTTGTTTTGCATAAACCTCGTTTGTCTTTTCTAATCATCCAACAATTATGGGGAGATAATTATGAATAAAAGATTGACAGCCTCTATTTTCATCATGATTTCTTGTATAGGTTTAGCGTCATGCGACGAACCAGCCTCAAATACATCACCCAAACAAGACCTGATCGAAGCACTCGATGCCACCCAGCTCCCCATCGTATATGGCACGGTCGATGAAGGGGATCCGGCAGTTGTAGGGCTATACGAGGTCTCAGAAAAGACAGAAACTGGTTATAGAGGTCGTATTTATTGTACGGGTACTCTTATACATCCCAGCTGGATACTAACAGCAGCCCATTGTGTGACCGATGATGGTGCAGATGCAAGTACTCCTGCAACGCCAAGCGAAACGAATAACAAAATGATGATATTCGTCGGTTATAAACGTGGCAGTGTTGGATACGTCTATTCTATTGCTGGAGCAGATCGAATTTACTGGCCAAGTGATTATAGCAGCTGGCGCTATGGAAAAGATATTGCGCTAATCAAACTGAAATTCCCCCTGAGTAGTGATAGTGCAACCCCCATTCTTCCACATCCTAATTGGCTACCATTATCAAGCGCCAAATTACCAGTTGATATGAAAATTGTTGGTTTTGGCTATGATGAAAATGGTGTCAGTGAAACCAAACGCACGGTTACACGCCCCATAACCCATTATTGTGGTCCTGCCAATCCCAGTGATTCAACATCTGGTTGTGATGTCGGAACAGTGCATATTGAAGGATGCCATCCGAATCAATACTACTGTGATCAACAGGGATATTTTAATGGCAATTATTCAATCACAACCAATTATGGTACCTATTACTTTACTCATCCAAACGGAGGTCCTGGCCAGTGTAATGGTGATTCGGGAGGTCCGTTGATATACAAATTGGGTGGCATCGAATACGTTGCGGGTGTAGATAGTTGGGGGGATAAACCATGCCGAACGTACAATGCCGACACTGCCGTTCAGGATTACTACGATTGGATCATCAGCATCGCGCCTGAAGTAGCCGATCAATACAAAGAAATCTGTGATAATGGTGTCGATGACGACGGAAACGGCAAAATTGACTATGGTGATCCTGCCTGTATCTATTGCGGCAATAAGATCGTAAATCTCGGTGAAGAATGTGATGGAACCAGCTTCAGCGGGGATCGCACCACCTGTAAAGCATGGGACAGCACTCGTTATTCCGGCGGTAACGTTACATGCAATAAAGACTGCACCGTCAACTACGACAGTTGCACTCTCGTCGAGTATTGTGGAGACGGCAAACTTAAGGATGGCGAGGAATGCGATGGAACCGAATATATTAATGGCATCAAAACATGTGCTGATTTAGATCAGCACTATACTTCGGGTAACCTCAAATGCACCAGTAAGTGCAAGATCGATGTAAGCGCCTGTAAAGCTGAGGCCAAATGCGGCGATGGCCTCGTCAATGGCGACGAAGTATGCGATGGCACGAAGTTTTATCACAATCGAACGGCGTGCAATACCATCTTCCCGGATCTCTACTCGAGTGGCAGTGTTTCATGCAAAACAGACTGTACCTATAACACATCATCATGCGTGGACTGGTGCGGTAATGGCTCTTTAAACAAAAAAGTCGGTGAAGTCTGCGATGGCGATAAATTCGGCGGTGAAACCTGTGAGACACTGGTCGGGCCTGGTTCCAAGGGAACGCTCAAATGCACCAATGGATGCATGCAAATCGACATTTCCGGCTGTTCAAAACCATCGAAATGCGGTGACGATATCGTCGATACCGGCGAAGAATGCGATGGTTCAAATATCCCCGGCGGCAAAACCAAATGCTCCGATTATGATGCAAGCTATGCCAAAGGCGAGGTTTCTTGTAATGCCAACTGCACGATCAATTACAGCCTGTGCGAAACCGGCCCGGTGTGCGGCAATAACAAAGTCGATGAAGGTGAACCCTGCGATGGTACTAAATTCGCCGGCGGTAAATATGCATGCAAAACACTGTTCCCCGACTTGTATTCTGGCGGCCAGGTCACATGCACCAGCAAATGCGAATATGACACCTCAGCATGCGTTGCTTACTGCGGCAATGGTTCTGTCAATGGCACACAGGGGGAAGCGTGCGACCATGGCGATGTCGATAAGTTCCCGAGCGGAAAGAACACCTGCGAAAAAGTTGTCGGCAAAGGGTCAACGGGAACACTGATTTGCGCTGACGATTGTAAATCCATTATAACGGTGGGATGTTCAGAACCGGCATTCTGCGGTGACAACATCGTCAATAATTCGGAACAATGTGACGGAACAGCCTTCCTCGAAAACAAAACCACCTGCGCAGCCTGGGACAGCAAATATGCTTCGGGCAATGTTAAATGCAACACGAAGTGCGGGCTTGATTTCAGCGCATGTGAACTCGCTCCTGTGTGCGGTGACAAAACCGTCAATGGCAGCGAATTGTGTGATGCTACTTCTTTTAAAGATAACAAGACACTCTGCAGTGCCTGGGACAGCAAATATGCTTCGGGACGCGTCAGCTGTACCGCTAAATGTGAGCTCGATTATAGTGATTGCAAAGAAGAAGTTGTGGTCCCTGATGAAATCTGTGACAACCATATCGATGACAGCGGCAATGGCAAAATCGACTGCGACGATCCCGCTTGTGCCACCGATGCGATTTGCAAACCCCAGGCAGAATGCGGCAATAACATTGTCGATGGCGACGAAGAGTGCGATGGCTCATCATTTTTACTCGATGAAACCCAATGCAGTGAATGGATCAAAGTCTTTAAATCCGGCACAGTTACCTGCAATAAAGACTGTACCATCAACTATGATGCCTGCTCGACAGAAGTCGCCGAAATCTGCGACAATAAAATCGATGACAATGGAAACGACAGAATCGATTGTGACGATTATGAATGCGTCGATTTTGAAGGTTGCATCGCTCCCACAGATCCCAATCCGGATATCCCAGACCAACCCGATAATCCCGATCAGCCCGATAATCCCGATCAGCCGACCAATCCTGACCAGCCGACCAATCCTGACCAGCCGACCAATCCTGACCAGCCGACCAATCCTGACCAGCCAACCAATCCTGACCAGCCGACCAATCCAGATCAGCCAACCAATCCAGATCAGCCGACCAATCCTGACCAACCAGCCAATCCTGACCAGCCAACCAATCCTGACCAGCCAACTAATCCCGAAGAATCCCCATCGAACAAATCATCGGGATCTGATTGTTCTTCTACGCCGCTTTCACCTGCGACAACTCCGTTTGCAATGCTCTTAGGACTGCTTGGCCTGGGTGTTATAGCAAGACGTCGACGCGAGGATTGATTCTTTACGACTCTGTTCCTTATCTTTACACAGCCGATAAAGCCCATATCGACACTTGAGGAACAGAGCTTACATCATCGTGCTGCTACTATAGAAAAGCATCATGATAGGAAAGGATTCATCATGATGGGGTGATATTTTTTAGCTTTGGGAAGCCATGAAAAAACTATTTTTTCTTATATTATTAATAATGGATGTCGCCCTATACTTCATCGTCTTTAAATTTGAAGATGGTGCCGTTGCCAGAAAATTCTTCACATACGACGTCGAGATGTACAATCTCACAAAATCCTACAAAACGGCGCTCCAGCATAGTTATCCAGCCAAGGCTACCGTAACCTATCTGAGGGATGCACCCCAAACCGAAGAAATCATCCATAAGCGCCATTGTATAAACAGTAGAACGGTAATCAAGGAATACAGGAAAGAGCACCCGCTCCCCAATCCAATGGAGCCGCCAAAGATCAT
>JAGACY010000050.1 GCA_017613855.1 Pseudomonadota bacterium | reverse complement strand
TCTGTTAAAAATGTATAAAACACCGAATCATACCGCATCAGTGTAGCATGATTCAGATACTCTCTAAGGGCTATAAAGCGGTAATATTAAAACTCAGGATACCCTTAGTGATTGAAGATGCCTTTTGGGTACCGAGCATTTTCCAATTATTGCCATCGACGGAAATAGAGACTCTGATTTCCTCGGCAGTGTGGGTTACAGATGCGGCAGAATTGGGAGAATCCTCTGTATTATACAACTTGCATTCGCTTAATTCGAGGATGTCTAGTCCATCATCGGGTTCGATATTGACATTCATATCAACGACGATACGTCCACCCAATCCGCCGAGTGAAACAAAGGTGTATTGGCGTTTTTCTGTATCGTCGCCCGCAAAATCTTTTGAATAATAATAGCATCCGTCAGGTGTGGGATAATTATTAAAAGCGTCAGGCGCGCCCAATACTTTGTCGGGGTTGGCGGCCATTGAATTTCCCTGATTGGTTGCAACTCCGTCGGGACGGTTAAACTCGACGACTGCCGTGGCATAGGAACGATTCTCAATGCTGCCGCCTTTTCTTAATACGATAGCATCAATATCCGCGCCAGCATCCGGAGCACAAAAACCTGTCTGAGTTTTTTGACATGTTGTGCTCAGATCTTCGATGAGGATATATCGATAGCTTTCTTCCTGTTTTTTGGTGCAAGAATTGTGAACACAGGTCAATCCTTCTACGCATTCGCTTGAATCGGAACAGACACTGCCTTCTTCACCCAAAATACTGACGCATTCCCCGTTAAACCCCATCTCTTTGCCCTCAGGGCAGCTTTCTAGGTCTGAACACACTGGAAGCACATTTGAAATGACGTGACAAATAGGTTTTGTTGTCCCTTCGCATGGGTTATTGCATTTTCCGCAAGGTTGATTATCCTCTGAACTGCAATGCGAATCACCATCTTCATCATATTTATCCAGTATTTCACTAATCGTATCGTTAAAACTCGTTTCGTGTGAGTGTTTCGATATTTCTTCACTGTGCTCGTCATAACAGGTCGTATAGGTTTCAAAAAGTTCTTCACATTGATTATATGGATGATTAAAATAACAACGCATTGAATCTATTCGTTCATCTTTACAATAAGGCATATCCTCATAATCTTTTACACAATCATCATAAATTACTCCTGAAATAGCATCATGGACTTCCTGCTTTGCTTCCTCGGGATAATCATCCAATTTATATTCTTTATCATAACTCTCTAGATTTAATTTAACTTCTTCTTCGCATGCTTGCTTTATGATGTTGTCCGATCCTTTGCTATTTTCATTGTCTTCATCACAGCCGTAAATCCACATAATACAAAAAGCAAAACACAAAACAGTATACTTATGCAATTTCATAATGCCTCCTTATTATCGTTTTTGGCATTTAAAGGATTTTCCTAAACACATTCTGTGCTGGCTATGTTCAATTCTGTGATTTGATGTAATCGCATACAATATGCTGTTACATCTTCCAAAGAGGAATTATAGCCCCTGTATCGGATTGGTTCAAGTATTTGAGTGGTTGACATCATGTGAACATAAGGGCCGCATCGAATGGATCATGATTTTGCAAACAAGACCGTGATACTTTTGTAAGTTTAGAAATATAAGCGATAAGCCGAAGTGCAATTAGAATCGGGGCACAATTTATAGCTGCCATTGGGTGAGATGTGGTCAAATACTCATGAGGTCATTTTGAACAAAATTGCATCATGACCGTTAAATCCACCTCCAGGGTGTCATGCCGCAAGGTGTTCCCCTGGATGCAATATAAGTGATCGCCCGTATTGCACAAAGTGCAATAGGGCGATATGAAGGCGTATCGCGCGCAGCGCGATAGCCTGGCAAAGCCGTGCAGCCCGAAGGGCAAGCGGCTTCCCCATTATCCATCCACTTTCATTTATCTTGTACACACGTTCCATGGAACGTCTCTTCGTTTTCTTTAAAGGCATTTATGGCATCACAACTGTTTACCCCTGTTAAAATCGGCCCCGTCGAGCTTCGCAACCGCACGATTCGTTCGGCCGCTTTCGAAAATATGTGCGTCGATAACGGTCCGTCCGAAGCGCTTTTTAATTACCATACGGCCGTGGCGCGCGGTGGCATTGGCATGACGACGGTCGCCTATGCCTCGATTAATCAGAGTGGCCTGTCGTTCAAGGGGCAGCTGTGGATGCGCGAAGAAGCCGTGCCGAAACTCAAGGAACTGACCGATGCAATTCATGCCGAGGGGGCAAAGGCGTCGATTCAGATTGGGCACTGCGGCAATATGACGCATCGCAAGACGTGCGGCCAGAAACCCGTGGGGGCTTCGAGCGGTTTTAATCTGTACAGCCCCACGTTTATGCGTGGTCTGACGGTTGAAGAAATCGACCAGTTTGTGAAGGATTTTGTGCATGCCGTCGAGCTCTGCAAAGAATCCGGCTTCGATTGCGTCGAAATTCATGCGGGTCACGGCTATCTGATTTCGCAGTTTTTGTCGCCTTATACGAATCATCGCAAGGATGAATACGGCGGATCGCTCGAAAACCGCATGCGCTTTATGGTGCGCGTCATTTCGGCGGTGCGCGAGGTCTGCACGCGGCTCGAACTCGGTCTTGTCGTTAAAGTCAATATGAACGACGGCTTTAAGGGCGGCATGCAGTACGACGAATGTCTGCAGGTCTGCAAAAAACTCGAGGAACTGGGCGTCGATGCGCTCGTCCTGACCGCCGGTTTCGTCTCGCGCGCCCCGATGGAAGTCATGCGCGGGAATATGCCCATCAAAACCATGGCCTATTATATGGATATGAAGGAGTTCTGGTGGCTCAAGCTTGGCGTGAATATGGTTGGCAATATCATTGTGCCGCCCGTGCCATACAAAGACGGCTATTTCCTCGAAGAAGCCAGGAAATTCCGCGCCGAACTCAAGATTCCTCTCATCTATGTCGGCGGTGCCTGCAGCCGAAAGATCATCGATGAAATCCTCGATTCGGGGTTCTGTGCCGTCCAGATGGCACGCGCACTCGTGCACGATACCGATTTTGTTAACAAACTGCGTGACGGTGACGAAAACACCGTCAGTGGCTGCAATCACTCGAATTACTGCATCGGCCGCATGTACACCCTCGATATGAAATGCCATTGCCAGTGCGATGACGAAATCCCGCCCAAACTCAAGAAGGAAATCGCCAAACTCGAGGCGAAGTGGGGACATAAGGGAACTTAGTTTTTTTTACAAACGGATTTGCTCAGGCCTAACGGCCTTGCGTGAGTTTTATTAGTTTATTAACAAACGGATTTGCTCAGGCCTAACGGCCTTCGCGGTTGTTAATGCGGAATGCGGAATGCGGAATGCGGAATTGACCTTGCAGTTCCCAAATGTATTTTTAAAGTTAAAACATCTTCAATTCTTTAGAAATTATCATTGAGAATGCATACATAATTCCGAATTCCGAATTCCGAATTCCGAATTTTTGGAAAACAAATGTCAAAACAAGAACCTAAACTAGCGCTCATCACCGGGGCTGCCGGCGGCATTGGCCAGCAGATGGCACGCGTTTGTGCCGGCAAAGGCTGGAGCGTCGTCCTCGTCGATATCAACGAAGAAAAACTCAATGAATTTGCCGAAATTCTGAGAGGTGAGTTTTCGAATATCCAGGTTTACCCCTTCAAATGCAACCTCTCCGAGCAGGATGCCGCCGAGCAATGCCTCGCTTTTTGCGATGAAAATCATCTCGAAGTTGATTTCCTGGTTAACAATGCAGGCGTGTATTTCTTCGATCCTTTGATTGATGCCGATATGGGGCGCGTCACCCGCATGATCGATATCCACATGCGCTGCGTGACCAAAATGTGCATGCTCTTTGGCGCGCGCATGAAACAACGCCGATTTGGCTATATTCTGAATATGTCATCGATGAGCGCATGGATGGCCATGCCGGGCATCAGCGTCTACAATGCATCAAAAGCCTATGTGCGCAGCATGTCGCGTGCGATCTATTTTGAACTCAAGCCCTGGAACGTTCATGTGACGGCGGTTTGCCCGGGCGGTATCAATACGCCGCTCTTTAATCTGCCCGAAAACCTCCGCAATATGGCCGTTCGCTTTGGGTTCCTCATGCAACCCGAAAAACTCGCCAAAAAAGCCATTAAGGCGACGCTCAAAAAGAAAATACAAACGATTCCCGGATTGTCCAATCATTTCTGGGTCTTCCTGATTCAGCGGCTGCCCAACTGGCTCGTGACCTTCATCATGAAACATTTAAAGGTGTACGATCGATTTTGGAAAGAACCGGATGAATTGGAGAAATGACGACCATGATG
>JAGACY010000427.1 GCA_017613855.1 Pseudomonadota bacterium | reverse complement strand
GCCCGGTTCGCCTGGTTCGCCCGGTTCGCCCGGTTCGCCTGGTTCGCCCGGATCAGCAGGCACATGATTGTCCGTAACCGAAGAATCATCCGTGCATCCAGCAGGGGAGAAAAACACTGCACAAGATGCAATCAAAAGTGGAATCAGGATTCTGTGTTTCATAAGCGTTTACCTTTGTAAAATGGATGTTTCAAAACACAACTCAGCCTATCAGAAATGTAACCACAATTCATGAATCCCACAAGCGATTAATTGGAGTTCCAGAATATCTGACCAAACGCCCTGTGACCTGGGCCAGTCGTCATCATTTGATCAAGGTTTGCTTCCTTAAAAAGTGAAAGATGAAATATGGGGACCCCTAAGGGGGGAATTCTGAAGATTTCGTCAGATTCCCAAATGACCATTTTTGTCACCCCGTCAGAATTGAGCTCAAATGACCGATATTTGCACACAAAATCATTTCCGACCCCCTGTCGATCACACTATAAAAATGCATCAGAATCGAAAAAACAGGCATTTTTGACAAAACTATGCTAAAGGGCATCGACTTTTGGGGCTAAAGGAGGCCCACTGCATGGCAGATGAAACATCTGGAAACAACAATAATAATTTAGGGAACAACGTCGAGCAAATCAACATCGACGAAGAGCTCAAAACGAGTTATCTGGCATACTCAATGAGCGTCATTGTGGGACGTGCATTGCCCGATGTCCGTGATGGCCTCAAACCGGTTCATCGCCGCATTTTGTATGCGATGAGCAAAATAGGGTGTGATAAAACCACCAAGAAATCAGCACGTATCGTCGGCGATGTCATCGGCAAATACCATCCCCATGGTGACAGCGCCGCTTATGATGCTCTCGTTCGACTCGCGCAACCCTTCAACATGCGCTACATTCTGGTCGAAGGCCAGGGGAATTTCGGTTCAATAGACGGTGACCCTGCTGCTGCTCAACGTTATACCGAGGCAAAATTAGCCAAAATCAGCGACCATGTTCTTTGCGATTTGGATAAAGATACTGTGGACTTTATCCCGAATTTCGATGGTGCAGAGACAGAGCCGGTTGTACTGGCAACTAAAATCCCGCTTTTGCTGGTCAATGGTTCGAATGGTATTGCCGTCGGCATGGCGACGAGTATTCCGCCTCACAATCTGGGCGAGATTTGCGATGGTCTCATTTATGTGATGCAGAACCCGGACTGCACGACACGCGATTTGATGCAAATCGTCAAAGGACCGGATTTCCCGACGTATGCAACCATCCACGGGCGCAAGGGGATTTACGATGCATACAATACAGGCATGGGGAAAGTCCGCGTTCGTGCAAAAGTCGAAGAAGAAGTGGTTCACGGCCATAATGCCCTCGTTGTGACGGAAATCCCCTATCAGGTGAACAAAGCGAGACTCGTTGAAAAGATTGCTCAGCTGGTTAAAGAAAAGAAGATCGATGGCATCCATAACCTGCGCGATGAATCCGGCCGAAATGGCATGCGCATCGTCATAGAGATCAAGAAGGACGTGCCGCCCCAGGTGGTTCTCAACCAACTCTACAAGCAGTCTCAGCTGCAAACGACTTTTGGCATCATCATGCTCGCCGTGGTCAACAACCGCCCGATGATTCTGAGCCTGAAAGAGGTCATGTCGTATTTCATCGAATTCAGACGCGATGTCGTCGTTCGAAGGACGATATACCTGCTCAGAAAAGCCAAAGAGCGTGCACACATTTTGGAAGGCTTTAAGATCGCGTTGGATCATATTGATGAGGTGATATCGATCATCCGTGAGAGCCAGGATGCCAATATTGCGCGTGACCGCTTAATGGAACGCTTTGGATTTAGCGAAATTCAGACGAAAGCCATTCTTGAAATGCGATTGCAACGCCTGACCGGACTGGAACGCAACAAGGTTCTCGAAGAATTGGCCGCAATTCTGCAAAGCATTCAGGAATACGAAGCAATTCTCAATTCGAAGGCTCTCCTCGACGAAATCATTATCAATGAGTTTAAGGAAGCCAAAGAAACTTATGGTGATGCACGGCGAACAGAAATCGTCGATGATGAAATCGAAATCGAAGATGAAGACCTGATTGCCGAAGAATACTGCATGGTCATCCGGACACAGCAGAATTATATCAAACGCATGCCCATCAGTGAATATCAGGCTCAAAAGCGCGGCGGCCGTGGTAAAAATGGCATGGGTACGAAAGATGATGATTATGTACGCGATGTCTTCGTTGCTTCGACCCACCAATGGATACAGATATTTACGAATCTGGGACGTTCATTTGCTTTTAAAGTTTATGAACTTCCACAGGGAAGCCGAACCGCCAAAGGGCGTCCGATCATTAACCTGCTTCCGAAGCTGGAACCAGGTGAAGATGTTGCATCGATCCTGCCTCTCTCTCAATCGGGATTTACAGGCTATATTATAATGGTTACAGCCAATGGCGTGATCAAAAAAACCCCGATAGAAGCTTTTGCCAGATGCCGCAAAAATGGACTTCGCGCATTAAAGTTCCGTGAGAATGACCGTCTCATTGCTACAGGCATTGTACATGATACAGACACGGTTCTTCTAATGACTAAGCATGGTCAGTCAGTACACTTTGATTCGAAGATCCTGCGTCCCATGTCACGCATTGCCGCTGGTGTCCGTGGCATAAAACTCCGCGATGGGGATGAGGTTGTCTCGATGGAAGTCATCCATGATCAGGATAGTATGATTCTAACTGTCACAGAACGTGGATATGGCAAACGCACACCTATTTCTGAGCACAGGCTCCAGGGACGCGGTGGTTCTGGTATACGCGCGATCAAAACGGGAGCGCGAAATGGCTTTGTCGTAGGTTCCCTCGTCGTTCAGGAAGAGGATCACCTGCTGTTAGCAACCGACAACGGCACCGTCATTCGTACCCGTGTGAGTGAGATCCGCATTACAGGCCGTACTGCTGCCGGTGTTAAGCTCATGAATATTGCAGAGAATGAACATGTTGTCGCAGTAGCCGCATTTTCGGATGAATCCGAAGATGACGTCGAGCTCACATCCGTCCCCGTGGATGATTCCACCGATGAGATTGAAGATTCGGAGGAAGAGGAAATCGAAGAAGAAATCGACGATTCCGAAGACGATTCGGAAGACATTCTCGACGATCCGGGGGAGAATCCAGACGACAGTGATGAGTAAACCTGATTCATGCACACCAAGCATAACATAATCCCCTTGTTGGTAATGATCTTTCAGGGCGGTTGGTGTCTTTCCTGTGAGGAACAGTCTACCCCACTGAACAAGCCGCCGCTCGATTTGTCTGTAAACACAGAGGCTGAGCACTCTGTACTCAATGCCGAATGCACACAAATCGAGCGGGATCGCATGCTCAAAATCGAAGACCCGACAAGAGTTTCCAATCACACCCTGGAATCTTTGGGAATGGTCGAGATCTCATCGACCACCGGTGAATTACAAACCTGTATGGATGCAGCCATTCTCGATGGTGCCAGCATATTAAAGCAATCAGATACTCAATTTACGGCATTTTATCCCACGCGTTTTGAATCCTGGATTGATGATGTACAGGATCGCATTGATATTGATGCCGTCGAAGGCAGGTGGAGTGAAGCACAAAAACGAATCATCCCTGGTGCTTATGGCCGAAAGCTCAATGTTCCTGAAACCACGCGCCGTTTTTTTGAAGCACTCGAACAAGGAAAAGATACCTTTTCTCTTGCGATTGATACAGAACCTGCCCTTTCAAGTGATATTTCTTCGGTGAAGGATTTCCAGCCAAATGTATTGATTAGCGAGTATCAGACTCACTATTCCAATAAGAAGAATCGAATCAATAATGTCAAATTGGCTGCAGCCTCACTGGATGGCATCTTTTTGATGCCAGGCGCCGAATTTTCTTACAATGCATGGGTAGGTGAACGCACCGAAGCCCGTGGTTTTAAAGATGCTCCCGTAATTGAACAAGGCCAGATGGTAGAAGGTATTGGGGGCGGTGCATGCCAGGTTTCGTCTACGGTTCACGCAGCAGCCCTCCTTGCCGGGCTTGGTATTCTGGAAAGAAGCAACCACTCGCTGCCATCAAGCTATATACCGTTGGGAATGGACTCCGTCGTCAGTTATCCCATCCTCGATTTGCGGGTAAAGAATACGCTGACGAGACCAGTCGTACTTCGGGTGACAACGACCAATGACAATGACCTGATAGCACGTTTCTATTCCGATCAGCCACTTCCGGGAAAAGTCATTTTCCGTAGGGAGGTGACAGATACCATCCCCTTCAAGGAAGTCATTACAATCGATCCGGAACTTGAACCGGGATCGATTCAAATTAAAAAATATGGAAAGGTTGGGTACAAGGTACAGCGTGCGCGGCTGTTTTATGAGGATGGCAAGGAACGATATGAGAAATTACTCACCGACACCTATCAACAGCAGCCGCAGCAAGTTTTTATTGCTAGCGATGTGACTTATCCCAAAGAATCTGAAGATAATTAAAGGATAACTTCCATGATAGACATGCCCGCCTCAAAAGATATTCTGATTGCACCCAGTCTTTTGTCTGCAGATTTTGCTTTTCTCGGAGATGAAGTCAAAAGACTGGAAGCCGGAAAAGCCGACTGGCTTCATTTTGATGTAATGGATGGACGTTTGGTCCCCAATCTGTCTATTGGCAGTCCCGTTTTAAAAAGCCTCAGAAAAGTCACTCAATTGCCAATAGATGTCCACCTGATGATCGTCGAACCGGACAGTCTTTTGGAAGCATTTGCCAAAGCTGGTGCCGATACTCTGACCGTTCAGGCGGAAGCATGCACGCATCTGCACAGAACATTACAAAAGATCCATGCGCTTGGGTGTCGTGCCGGTGTGAGTCTCAACCCCCACACCCCTATCGATCTGCTCGAATATGTCATCGACTTAGTTGATTTTGTCCTTGTCATGACGGTCAATCCCGGTTTTGGCGGTCAATCCTATATTGATGCCTGCACCCCCAAGATTGCTGCACTACGAAAGCATTATCCCTCCCTCAATATCGAAGTCGATGGTGGAATCAAATTAGATACCATTGAGCGTGCAGCAAAAGCAGGTGCAAATATTTTTGTCTCGGGGTCAGGCGTTTTTTCTGAGACAGACTATACCAAAGCCATTGGAGATATGAGAAGGTGCGCTCAGAGGTGTCTATAAATTCTTGACGAATTGAGTGCGGATGTATAGTTAGGTACGCTGGAATGAGTTTGCTCTGTCGAAAAGGATTTTCGACCATGAGCATGTTGCTTGAATATTCAGGGTTTTAAAAGTGGCGTTCGATAAATCAAAAACACTGGAAACAGCTGAAAAATTTGTTGCAAAAGGTCAATATGAAAAAGCCGTACGCGAGTTCCAAAAAATCATGGAAGTTGACCCGGACGATGATCGCGTTCAGCTAAGATTGGCCTACTGTTACGAAGAAATGGGGTGCAACAATGAGGCTGCCCAGATCTACATTAAAGTAGCCTCCATCTATCAGACTCAGGGCGTTTATCAAAAAGCCCTGGCAATGCTAAAACAGGCTCAGAAAAAACTCCCTAACGATGAAGAAATTGCCATGAACATGGCTGAGCTCTACAACGTGCTTGGACTTCCACACGAAGCCATGTCACAGCTCGAAAGATGTCTTGAGCAATCCAGAAACAATCGGATTGTCTACGGACGCGTTCTTCAGATGATGGTCAGAGTCGACAGTGAAAATATTCAGACAAGAACGCAATATGGACAATTTCTTTATGAAGAGGGAGATATAGAGGGAGCGAAACGACAATACTCGCTTGCACTTGCGCAGCTTTTGAGTAAAGAGCGTTATGTCGATTACGTTCAGCTCGCAAGAGTGTATTTCAAGATCGATCCTCTCGATACCAATATCATCCGAGAAGTTGCCAAAATATATATCCGAATGGAGCGGTATGAAGACGCCGTTAGCCTGATTTCAATGCTTCCTCCGGATAACATGCCTTCGGAACTACGTGAGATTCTCATTACTTGTTATACCAAACGAAAACGGTACGACAAAGCGGTCAAAGAGCTCAAAACACTTGCGAAACAGTATATTTCGGAAGGCAAAAGAGAAGATATTGTCGAAGAGGTTTGGCTGCGGGCACAGCAGCTTGCGCCCAATGATCCCGAGATTGCCGAAGCACTGGGCGGGGATATTCCCCCCATGCTTTCTGACAGCGCGCTAAACATCATTCCTCAGGATGTGAACGGAGTTGCCCCTATTGGAGGCATTTCAGAGTCTGAGCGCATCGTGGCACGCATGTTTAACGAGGCTATGGAATACTACCGAATCGGCAATATTGAAGACGCCCGTAACCTGTGCAATCAGATTATCGATAACAATGAAAGGCACATGCCTGCCCTCCAGCTTCTTTCACAAATCTATGAGTCGCGTGAGAACTATCCCGCACTCGCTCAGATCGAACGCAAACTTGCTCGGGCAGTCTTTGACAATGATCCCAACGAAGCTGTCAGACACGTGCTCAAGGCAGAAAAAGCCACGCCAAAAGCATGGGAAAATTTCAATCTTATGCTCGTTTTTGGCTTGAATCCTTCTGATTATGGCATGAGCGCACCTGGTGCTTCTCACACAGGCCAATCGCAGCCTCGCATTTCACCTGCTGCATTGGAACAAATTACAGGGATCAAACAGCCTGCAACAGGACCGGCACCCATTGCCGCTATTGCCGGCAATCCAATATCGATCCCTCGCCCGCCTGCCCCCGGTTCTCTGCCTGCTGCTCAAACAGGGAAACCAAGCATTCCGCCTCCTATCAATGCACGTCAAAGAGCTACGACGATTTCGGCTGAGGTGTCACTCGATCGTCCACAATCTGCGCCAAACCAACAACCTATACAGCCTGCAGATAGCCCAATACAGCCATTTGGCCGTGTTTCGAGCGAGAGTCGTCCTCTCCAGACTGCGCAGCAAAATGCAGCATCTTCACCCAGCACACCACAAGTTCAGGACTCTCCCTTCACTCGTGCTCCAAGCGGTGTTCGGAGAATGCGGCCACCCACGATCAACCGGCCCGTCTCATCTCTTCAATCCCCGGCGGTTGCTGTCAACATTTCCCAAGTGGATGTGTCTTCAGGGAAAACCAACAATACCATTGAACAACTCAGCTCTGCCGTAACAGATCAGTTGGACGATGCTTTTGATGCACTTTTCCAGCCACAGGCAAAAACTGAATCCACGAGTGCATTGACTCAATCCCCCGAAACTGCAGAAAATGCAGAGCCAGCTCCCCAGCAGAATCCTATTGCTGCACAAAATTTTGAAGCGACGCTCCCCGAGGCAGATAAGCCAAAGCCATCTTATGTTAATCTGCCTGTTATCAGCCAGCCAGCCAGTTTTTCCGAGCCTATGCCTGAGCCGGAAGCATCACAGCCATCTGAAACACCTACCCCAATCGCATCATCAGCAGAACCACTCGATGTAAACACATCTTCTATGCAAATGGAGACGATGGCTGAAGAGGAGGCCCCGGCTGAAGCTTCTATTCCCGAATCAGAAAGACAGCGAGTCATTGAATCCATCCAGGAAATTGAATTTTACGTTTCACTCGCCCTCCTGGATGATGCCAAGAATATGCTCGAAACACTCATTCAGGAATTTGGTGACATCGACATCATTCATGAT
>JAGACY010000426.1 GCA_017613855.1 Pseudomonadota bacterium | reverse complement strand
CTGTGTTTTTATTTAAAGTCGGCAACGTGGGCGGTTTATTCGCAGGCGGCGCTGATGGTGCGGCAGGCTGGAATGACGGTGCGGATTGAGAAGCCGGATTGGGAGTGGTCACAGGCGAAGAAATGGCCTGAACGATAGTAACCGTTCTTTTGCGCGGCACCGGCGCTCTCGCTGGCGCAGACGCAGACGCTTGAGCAGGCGTCACACCGGGAGTTGAGACAGGACGTGGATTCGGCTGAACCACTGCGGGCTGTCCTCCGGACTGAATGGCCGGGCGTCCACCAGAACCGGCCGAAGCCGACGCCTGCTGAACAGCCGGCTGCTCGATAGCGGGCTGCATGCTCGATCCCACAATCGTCGGTCGGCGGCTGCGCAGCATCGTTCGCGTATCGCCTGCGGCAGTCCCACTGCGGGCATCCGATGCCGATAATTTTTCGAGGGTCGGCTGCGGTTTTGGCTCGGGCTGAGGATTTGCGGCGGGCTGAGGATTTGCGGCGGGCTGAGGATTCGGCTGAACTGCAGGTTTGGGTTGTTCTTTCTGCTGCCCCGAAATGCCCAGACTGGCCAAAAAAGCTTCCGCTTCATCTGCCACAGCCTGAGTTTTTTCGACATGATGGACTTCCGCAACAGTCCTATCTTTTTTGATTTCAATGGGCTGATTGCGCCGTGCCTTATCGATATGCCTTTTATAGCGGCCATCCTCAATTTCTCTGAGCGTGCGGTTCCAATAGGTCGAATAGCTCGTAAATTTTTGGATGCATTGGCGAATTTTAAACTTAATTGCCGTGTTTTTTACCTGCAATTGTTCGAGATCCCGCATGATTCGAACGACATCCATGCGCATCACCGAAGGTGCGGTTTTTTCGACCCCAATAAAATACTGTTCATAGCGCACGCGGAGAATCTCAAGTTTTCTGGCGAATTCATCGACCTTTGCTTCGATCTCTTCAATCGAAATCTTATTTGCACTACCAATTTTCGCCATTTGCCGCTCCTCCTAGAAATAGAAATTCAGCGAGCCCGATAATAACTCATTTGAAGTATGTGCGAAATGGTGTTGATAGGCAATATCAAGTCCAAAAATTCCTTCCTGATGCCGGTACCCCAATCCGACGGCCAGGACGTGATGATCATCGCATTCATAGCGATACCCAAGGCGAATGGGTACTAAACGGCGCAAAACGTATTCGACGCCGACCCCATAAGACCCCGTATCGGCAATATCTTTGGCACTGATATTAAAGGATGCCTCGAACATCACATTGACGCCCCAATCGATGCTGCCGGCCATAGCGCCGAAAGACATGGTACGCGGCATATATTCCTTATAATCGCCGACGATGAGGTTTTGTGCGGCAAAGGCAACGGCAAGCCATTCGAGCGGTCGCACAATGATACCGGTATCCATCGTAAACTGTGACAGCAGCTTTTTGCCGCCCAACTTAACGTAGGAATATGCGCCGGTCACCCCCAAACTAATCAGATTTTTGGCAAGCGGTACGGCAATGCCCAGTCGTGTATGCACCAGATGCTGGGTTTTGCCATCCACAGAACCATTCTGATAGACGAATCCGAGCCCTGCACCGACGTATGAATTGCTCTTCATATCGACGACATTGACATCGAAGCCATTGCCGCTGTTGTCATGTTCGTACATATAGCCGGCATCAACAGAATACATCATGGCCGATGCAATCCCTGCCGGGTTGTGCCAAACGGCGGTCGTTCCAGCGCTGCTGGCCACCATGGCATTGGCAACGCCATAGCCTCGTGAAGTACTCAACAATTCACGCGATGTGAGCCAGTCTCCTTCGGGTGTTTTGGCCATCAAAACACTGGGGGCCAGCAGAAATAATCCCATTAAACCTAAGCCAATCAATGTCCTGCGCATGTTCACTCCATGAATTGCGAAAAACCGGGCAGTCAAGCCCGCGCGTAATTTACATGGGATGAAGATAATGGCGAATTTTGGGGGTGTACCCCTATGTGCCGTCGGCACATACGGCGTGTAATTTACGAAACGTACCCAAGGCTAAACTTTTGCTATACCACGCGATATAGCATACATTATAAGGTTGGCCCCGAACCAGGGGGGCAGATTTTGTTGCGTGGGAATAAAATGTCGTTGGATATCGAAATCAAAAAAGCACTGTTTGCGCCAGCCAATGAAGGCGAGGAGACGGCAGAGATATATCGCAGGGAAGCGCGCGTCATTTATCAGGAAGACAAAGAGGCAGCAGCCTCTTTGCTCATCGATGCGGCTTATGCCAATGATCGGGATGACAATCCGCCGGAAGTCATTGTGCGCGATTTAAAGCTCGCGGTTGCGTTGTGCCCGAATACGAACTGGGTTTATGCAGCCGCCCATCGATTGCTGCTCAAACTTGGGTATTGGCGCGACGTACTTGAGCTTTTAGAGAAAGAACTGGCGCTTTCGACTTCTCCCGATGAGGGCATTGCGATTTGCCTTGCGCAGGCCGATATTTACTGGATTATGGGAGAGAATCCGATTGCGGCGATGATGTGCACGCAAAAAGCCTTGCAGTTCGACGCCACCAATGTTGGTGCTCTTTACGAAGGTCTTTGGATTGGCGATGTCACAGCGCAGGAATCGTTTGCGCAGTCGATGGCCAAAATCCTCGGTGCCCCGCCCGAGCGAGCGGTTCTTTATGCATTGGCAGGCAGCATACGGTCGGCGCGCAAGGACGATGCCGGTGCACTCGAATGTTATACCCAGGCAGCTCAGACGGATCGTTCCAATCCCTATGTACTCTTAAAATATGCCATTCTCTGTGAGCGATTTGGCAAGCTCACGGATGCGGCTCAGGCCTACGCCCAGATAGCCCAAATTGTACAGGATCCTGAATTGAGCGGAGAGCTGTACCGACGCGCCGGTGTCATTCAGGAATACTGCGGTTCTCCCGAAAGAAGCGGCTATTATCTGGGCGAGGCGCAAAAACGCATCGAGAATAAATACAATGTGATATGGCTGGCCTGTGCTGCCAACCGCAGAACAGGCAATGCCCAGCGCGTGACAGAGCTCGAAAGGCAGCTCATCGAGTTAGCCCCCGATGACGAAACGCGCGCCTCCCACTGGCTTTCTATTGCCGATGTTGCGTTTGATCAATTGGGAGCACTCGATCGCGCCATCGAAGCGCTCGAAGCGGCCAGCCGACTGGGGGCTTCTGCCATAGCCGATCCCAAACTCGCAGCGATTTACGAAGCCAAAGAAGATTGGGAGAACCACGCCGAAGTCATTCACCGCATGGCACAGAATGCCTCGTGGGATGCCCCCTGCCTGACCTGGATGCTCGGGGATGCCTACGCACGAAGCGGTCATCAGGACGAAGCCATCGAATGCTATACCGCCATTAAGAATACGCTTGGGAAACTCCCGCTTGAGCTCGCCTATCATACCTCACAGAATTACGAAACCCACGCGAGGATGCTCGAGAACTGGATCAAAACCACGAGCGATCCCGGCACTCAGGATGCGCTGCTCAGCCAGATAGTCACTATTTTATATGAGCGGCTGCATGCCCCCGAGATTGCCGTCCAATACCTGCGAGAGCTCAAACCCTCGCGCGTATCGAGCGATATTTTGTGGAAGCGCCTGCACCTGGCATACGAGCTCAGGCATTATCCCGATCTCGTGGCGTGTTTGGTGCAGTTTGCCAAAGAAACGACGGACAAAGACGAATCCCTGATGTGGATGATGGAAGCGGCCCGCATTGAAGACCGGGAAATCCACAATCTCGAAGATACCGTCGAACTGCTCAAAACCGTACACGAAAAAGAAGCGTCCTACGTCCCTGCCATTGTCATGCTTCATGCCATTGGTTTGCGCGAAAAACGCTACGATTTGATCATGCTCGCCAATACCTGGCGCGATACCTTCCAGCTTTCGACGGCAAAGCGCGCAGAATCAGCCCGCGAGAATGCATGGGCCAGCCTCAAGATGGGAGACCTTCAGGGAGCGTCAGCCTGGTTTGAGAAAGCACGCAAACTCGAGCCGCTTCCACCTTATTACCTGCGTCTGTACATCGACTTGCTCAAATCGACTTCACGCTGGGCCGATACTGTTCAGATCATTTCCGAAACCCTGACACAGTCCCAAACACGCAGCGCCGCCAGCCTCGAAGACCTGAACACCGACGAGAATGACGTCATCGACGAAGATGAAGAACTCGACGAACCCAATGTCTTTAGCGTCGAACAGGGTGCGCTCCGCGAAATGATGTACGACATTCAGACATTTTGCCTGAACCACCCGACGGGACTGAGTTATGCGCGCCAGTTGACCTACGAAAAACAGCCGACCTTTTCGAGTGCATTCAATTACCTGTTTGAAAAGATCGCCGTCGAACCTGTCGAGAATCTCCGCGCCGTTATTGGCGATATCCGCGTGCGGGTTTCGACATTAGCCCCCGAGGTAAAGGCTCTGCTCGACTGGGCCGAAGCAGAGATCATCCGCTCACAATGCCCCAATGGTGCCGATCCCAAGACGGCAAGTTCGATCCTCATTCTGCTCAAACGCAGTCTCGACGAGCGCTACGGCAGCTGCCTGCGGCTGGATGTCCTGCGCACCATCAGAGAAATTCCGCGCGAAAATGTCACCGAATGGCTCGAGCAATATGCCGAGCTCACGCCCGACAACTGGATGCGCATGGCTCTGAGTCTCGAAGCCGCAGAGCGTTCCGTCTGGATCGAGAACGATACCGACACCGCCCGAAGGGTACTATCGCAATCCCTCGTGCGTGCTGATTCGGATCGCCGTACGCTTTGGATGCTCGAGCTCTTTTCGGCCATTACCGAAGACTGGAAAGCGCTCGGTTATTTCCGGGAAAAACTGGCTCAAATCGAGATTCTCCCACAGGCCAAGCTCCAGACACTCAAAACCGCACTCGCCCCTTATGTCGACGACAATCTCACTGATCATGCCGTCCGCGTGGCCCAGGAATGCCTCAAACTCAATGGTCATGATCTGCCATCCCTCGTAACGCTCGCCCATATTGCCGAAGACAGCGGCGATACCCTCAGCCTCGCATCGATTGCAGACAGGCTCTCGGAATCCTCATCTTTCTCGGACAACCGCACAGAATACGGGCTTTGGGCTGCCCAGCTTTGGTCCAAGTCACTGAATAAACCCGAACAGGCACTCGCAAGTCTCGGCCGTCTGCTTTCACTCGAGCCAACCTGTTTGCCTGCCATTACCATGAGCGAACCGCTCCACGAGCAGCTTGGACGATTTGAGCAGCTCGGGCGCATCTATTCCCGGGCAATATCCTTACTTCCCGAAGGGCACGACCAAATTGAGCTCCTTCGCAAGCAAGCCAAACTGCTCTCCGAACAGCTCAACGATGCCCCTGCGGCATGTTTGTCTTTATCGAAAATTACCAAGCAATCGCCTGATGACATCGATGCCCTATCCTCGCTCTCGGAACTGCTCATCCAACAGGAACGCTGGAACGAGGCCGTCGAGGTCATCGAAAAACTCGCACAAGTCGTCGATACCCCCGAGCAGCGCCGGGAAAACAATCTCCATCTCGCCGAAATACTCGTGCATCAGATCGACCAGCCCGAGCGTGCCAAACGCATTCTTCGCAAGCATTTGGGCGAATTTGAGCACGACATGGTAGCACTGCAGCTGCTGTACGATATTGCATGCACCGAGCGCGACTGGAACTATGCCAAAACCATTCTCGATGAGATCTGCCAGGCCGAAGGCACCATCGAGGCACGCCATGCCCGCATGGCATTTACGCGCATTGCCCGCGAAGCCGGCTGGTCACACGATATCCGCACCCTCTACGAGCGACAGGCCATCGCCGCTGTACTCGGCCACCGCGATGATTTCGACGCACTCGTCGAAGATTACAAATCACACAATGAGCTTCCGCGCCTCATCGAAGTCGCCAAACGCGAGCTCTCTCAACAGGGCAATCCCGATCAGATTTCCCTCTACCGCGGATGCATTGCCGCTTTGCTCGTCGAAAATAAACAGCATCGCGAAGCATTGGCATTCCTGTCAGAAGTCATTCACGATGCACAAAATACCGACTGGGCTTACCTCGCAAGAGCCCAGGCCTTGACGAGTGCCGGCCAGCTCGAAAGCGCCGTTGGCGAATTCCGTCGCACCCTGACGAGAAACATCCGCCTGGAAGATGCATACGCCCCCTTTGTCGAAGTCCTCAAACAAACGGGTGACGGCATTTCCTATGCAGGCGTCACGGCCGTGCGCGATCTCCATCGAGGCAAAAAAACGCCCAAAGAGTGGGAACGCTGCATCAAAGGCTCCCCGCGTGGATTTTTCGATGTCGAGCACATGGCACTCGCCCGCAATCTCGTCGATGCACAGCGCTATCTGCGCACCATGACGCCATACGCCTTCGAGCTTTTCAGCAACAATATGCAGCTTAAGCCCCTCGATTCGACGCACTGGGCTTACGGTCGCTGCCACCGTCTGTTCGGACAGAACCTCGAAGTCAAACAGCTCTACTCCGCGCGCGGCCTCAAAAAAGAGTTGTGCAAAGTCCGTATGCAGCTCGAACCGGCCCTCATCTTCGACGAAACCATACTCGACGAGAACTGCCCGATTGCATTCGATTTCTGGGCTGCCTACGCCATGCACCAGGCCGTTACCGGCGGCTGCATCATCGACGCCCTCAACGACACCAGCGTCGAAGCTTTATTTATGGCGCTCGTCCAGGCCAAACCCGATCTCGATCTCGCACAAACCATGAAGAAAAACCTCTTCAAACTCCTGCCGCGCCCCGAACGCAAACTCTTTAAAGACGGCGTTCCCTTCCTGGCACCCAGTTGGAGCGACTTCCGACGTGCACTGCAAACCCGCGCCGCATGCGTCGCTGCAGTGATTTCGGCTTGTCCCGCCTACGCGCTCTATGCCCACCCGCATGACGAAGCCCTCGAGGTATTCCTGATTTCCGAGAGTTTTGTCCGCTTTGTCCGCACCTACTGGACCTCGGGCATCGGCATGACGGTTTGATTTTTTGGGGGGCGCGCCTATGTCGGGGCGGCCCGACATACGGCGCGCATGCTCGCCTTGGGGCGACCACATTGGGTCGCCCCTACGTCTCGCTTGTTTGATTCACGTGGGAATGGCTCGCCTTGGGGCGGCCACATTGGGTCGCCCCTACGTCTCGCTTGTTTTTTCCCTTGGTGATGGCTCGCCTTGGGGCGGCCACATTGGGCCGCCCCTACGTCTCGCTTGTTTGATTCCCCTGGAAATGGCTCGCCTTGGGGCTGTCCTACGTCTCGCTTTTTAGATAATTATTATTAATACAAAAAATAACAATAACAGGAAAACAAGAATAGGGCAGGCATAAAACAGGAGCTGATCAAGATACGGCCAGCGTTTTAACAAATCGCTATGCAATGCATCGACGCGTTCCAGGTGTTTGCAAAGCCCCGGAGCATTAAACTCAGGCTGCTGAAGAGCTTGTGTCTCAAGCGTGTGATCAACCGATTCGAGGGGTTTGGTCAATACTTCGGGTGGATCTGTAATTGTCTGAATCCGGGAGAGTGCATCGTAAAACTCACCGGCTGTCTGATACCGCAGGAAAGCATCCTTCTGACATGCCTTTTTGATCACCGCTTCGATGGCTGTATTTGCAAAGTAATCGGGGATTGGAATCGGAGCTGTCTGCTGTTGAATGGCAATATCAAAGACGCTACCCGTAAATGCATGCTGTCCCGTCAACAATTCTAAAAATATAATACCTGCAGCATAAACATCGACACTCGGAGTAAGCTCTCCAAAAGCGAATTGTTCCGGTGCCATATAATTGGGCGTACCATAAATACTTCGCGTTACCGTGGATGTCAGATTTTGAACAGCGGCATCCTCGCTGTTACCAATCGCTTTGGAAAGACCAAAGTCCAAAATATATACAAGCTCATCATATCCTTTTCTTTTGGATATCATCACGTTGCTTGGTTTGAGATCGCGATGTATTATTTCAAGGTCATGCGCATTCTCCAAACCACTCAATATCTGAAGCATAATATTTTTGGCACGGAAGAACGGCATGGCACCATCCTTGTCCATAATGGTTCCCAACAGTTCACCACGAATGAGTTCCATGGACATCCATAAAATATTATGGTCGAGTTTTCCCGAACTATACAAGCGAACGATATTCGGATGTTCGAGACGCGATACAATATTAATCTCACGCGCAAAGCGCTTATCTATATCTTCAACATCGGATTTGGCATCTGGCAAAATGAGTTTGAGAGCTTCTTCACGATCCAGAATGAGATTTTTAACTTTATAAACAGCACCAAAGCCACCGCGTCCAAGTTCAGAGATGACTTCGTAGTGATCAAATTTGTCACCCGGTTTTGGCAAGCTCTCGGGATCTGCCGACTTCCAGCGATCTTCCTGTTCAAAGACAGTGTTGGGATTACTAAGGATTTCGGTAGCCCCGTCATCCACCACAATTTCAACCCCAGATTCATCCACCTCTTTTACAACAGCCTTCGTCTGAAGTACTGGGAATGATGCAGAAGGATCATCGTCAGCAACCTTGAAAGGTCGTGTTTTATCCTCCTTCTCGGATACATCCACAGGTTTATGTTCTGCCGAAGGTAGCGGAGGCGTAACTTCCTTTGCGATATTCTGTTTAATAGTTTGAGTTGGGATTGAAATGACATCCGTTTTGGAAGAATCTTTTGCGGCAGCAACAGCAATGGCGGCAGTATCAGACACAGAAGATATTGGTGCCGCATTATTTAAGGCGACGGGATGTTCCAGCGAGGGAAGCTTGGCGGGAGTACCGGTCTTTGGCACTGCAGGCAAGTTAGGCTTTGAGAACGACGTACCGGGAACCTGCGGCAAAGAGGGAGACGAAGACCGTGGCTGTCCTTGATGCAAAGGCGGTGCAGCAGGAAGCTGTATCTGAGGCAGAGAAGGAGACGAGGGTATCGGCTGGCCCTGCTGAACAGGCGGTGCAGCAGGAAGCTGTAACTGCGGCAGAGAAGGAGACGAGGGTATCGGCTGGCCCTGCTGAACAGGTGGTGCTGCAGGAAGCTGTATCTGCGGCAGAGAAGGAGATGAGGGTATTGGCTGGCCCTGTGGCGCCGGTGGTGCTGGAGGGGCCGGTATCTGCGGCAGGGAAGAAGAAGAAGGTACAGGCTGGCCCTGCGGCACGGGGGATGAAGATGGCGCCGGTGTCTGCGGCAGAGCCGGAGAAGAAGGTACAGGCTGTTCCTGCGGCACTGGGGGTGAAGAAGGCGATGGAACCTTGGGCAGCGTGACAGAAGATGAAAGCGCCGGTGCCTCCGGAAGCGTTTTACCAAGAGGAATCGATTTGGTCTGCGGCAAAGATTTGCCGGACGGAAGCGTCTTGGACTGCGGCAAGGATTTGCCGGACGGAAGCGTCTTGGACTGCGGCAAGGATTTGCCGGGCGGAAGCGCCTTGAGCTGCGGTAAGGATTTGCCGGGCGGAAGCGTCTTGGTTAATGGCAGTTTGGATGTCGTCTCTGATTTTCCTGCAGGCACCTGGGAAGAAGCTGACGAAGGTGACACAGCGCTATTTTCAGAATCCTGAGAAGTTTTTTCCGCTTTGGAAAGAGTTGGTAACATACGATTTATCAAAAAAATTTTATGGTTCTAAATCAGCGAAGCACTTTGCAGTCTGTGATTCCAGATGCTGAAATGCTCAAGAAGACGAAGGAACCTGCCTAATCCTTACATGACCATCCCGAACAAACTCCGGGACACTTAGCTTTTATAACGTAAAACCTAAGGAATGCCAAAGCCTAACAACCAAGACACACGAGACTTAGTATCCGGCATCCAAAAGCTTTAGCATTCCTGCAGCATCGTTATCTATTGTCTTGAGCAAACGTATCCACTCGTATAATCATTCCCATAGCTGACGCGCTGATAATCATTGGCTTTCGAAGAATACATGTTGTTTGTCAAAGATGTTTCCTGACACAAGTTCGACATCGAAGTCGAGGCACTAAAATTATTGGATCCAATGAGGAGCAGTTTTCCACCATAATAGCCGATAACAAGTTCTGCATGGCCCAACTCGCTGGTAACCCAGAAATCACCGGGTTTTGCCTGCGACTTGTCGATGACGTGATAGCCATCCTTACCGGCTGTACAATGATCATAAAGCTGACTTACAAAAGTGTATCCACTGGCATTGATCAGATCATTGGCTCGCAGAATGGCGGTGACAAAGTTTGCACAATTGAGATCATAACCATAGTTACAACTCGAATGCGACGCCAGACTGACAAATTTTTCGCTGAATTCCGGGACGGTGTTTGCCTTATAATGGTCAAAAGTACACATATAGGTCTCGGAATTATACAAGAGTCGTTCGGCCATATCGATGGCTTTCCTGCTCGGGCATTCATCACAGGCATAGAGCGTGTCGGCCTTGGCCACCCATCCTTCATTGCCGTTAAATGTAATGTGATACCAACCATCTACTTCTTCAAAGACATAGACATAATCGTACTTACTGCCCATGCCGCCGCCACTGGCCGATGCTTCCGAATAGATGATCCCGTCCTTCATAAGCATAACGCGATAGGGCTTATGGCAGCTACCTGCAATACAGGATTCACCTTCTCCGCATGCCTGTCCGCAAGCCCCACAGTTATTGAAATCATCCGCAAGGGTATACGCTTCACACCCATTAACAAGATTACTGTCGGTATCACAATAATTCTCGGCACATGCATCACACGAGGACAAGTGAAGATCTGCCGCATTCAGGCAATTGCCGTTGCAATATAATTCAGATTCCTGTCAGATTGGCGCACATGCCCCCTCTGCGCAAGTTTCGCCCTCGTTGCATACATTTCCACAAGTCCCGCAGTTGTTCACGTCATCCAGAACACTTGCTTCGCACCCATTCGCCAGATTTGCATCCGTATCGCAATAGCCGGCGCTGCAAGCCTCACAGGATTCGAGATGAAGCAAATTGAAATCCAGGCACTCCGTACCACATAATTCCGTTCCGGGCTCACAATTGGGGACACATTGCCCATCCAGACACGTGTTTCCTTCTGGACAGTCACACGGTTTTTCGGTCTGTTCGTTCCCATCAGAACTGCCGCCATCGGAGGGGGGATTATCATTTCCCGGCTGGGAAGAGTGCTCTCCGGAGTTATCCGGTTTTTCGGGATTTGAGTTATTGGCATCACTATCATCAGTTTCTGCATTCTGACCGACAGACGAGGGCTGAGTACCTCCGCTAATCACCAAATCACCATCATCAGAACAACCATAAAGGCTCAGACCGCAAACAATAACAGCAGCACAATAGGCAAAACGCTTCATATCTGGATCTCCTGTTGAGAAAGCAGTACATGACTGCCGATGTACCGGCACACAATCACACTGAAGAGCAGTCCTGTTTAAACCGCAAATGTTATTCCCGGATATAGGCCGAACGCAGACTTCTCATGAAACAGAAGCAGATGCATTCCCGGTATTATAAATGCTATCCAAATCTAATAATATATACACAAATGGCCGTTGATACGTCCTCATCCCCATTGGCCAGAATAGCCCGAAAATGGTGACAATTCAAGGCTCTGTTTTCCGAAGGAAGGCGATCCCGCCATAAAAAAACGACAGGCGGCGTATCGAAGATAGCCGCCTGCGCAGGGCGTATCGCAGATAGCCCGCGCCACATTTCAAATGTCACCGCCCGAAAAAAAAGCCCGAACGGAATAGGTTCGGGCTTGATTTTAAGCGCCATCCATGGAGGTGATACGGATGGCGTGATGAATATTAGTTTTCTTCGAACTCGGCGTCAATTACATCGTCATCTTTTTTGGCCTGCTGCTGGGCGCCAGCACCGGGGGCAGCACCTGCGCCCTGCTGGTTAGCCTGGGCATACATAACTTCGGCAAGTTTGTGTGAAGCCTGCATGAGGTCATCCTTGGCTTTTTTGAGTTCGTCGAGGTCATCCGAATCTTTGTGTTTCTTGGCTTCTTCGATAGCAGCCTTGAGGGCATCGACATCGGAGGCCTGGAGTTTGTCGCCATAATCCTTGATGGATTTTTCGGCCGAGAAGATGAATGAATCGAGTTCATTCTTGGCATCGACGATTTCACGACGTTTCTTGTCTTCGGCTTCGTGTTCCTTGGCTTCGTTGACCATACGATCGATATCGTTCTGATTGAGGCCGGATGAGGCTTCGATGGTGACGCGCTGTTCTTTGCCCGTGGCTTTATCTTTTGCCGAAACATTGACGATACCATCGGCGTTGATGTCGAAGGTCACCTCGATTTGAGGCACGCCACGCGGTGCAGCAGGAATGCCTTCGAGATTGAATTTGGCCAATGTACGGTTCTGGGAAGCCATTTCACGTTCACCCTGAAGGACGTGAACCGTAACCTTGGTCTGATTATCATCAGCCGTGGTGAAGATTTCGCTCTTGCGGGTAGGAATCGTGGTGTTACGAGGAATGAGCTTGGTCGTGACGCCACCGAGGGTTTCGATACCGAGCGACAGCGGGGTAACATCGAGCAACAGAATGTCTTTGACATCGCCGGCGAGTACGCCACCTTGAATAGCAGCACCGAGGGCAACGACTTCATCGGGGTTCACGCTGTGATTGGATTTCTTACCAAAGAAT
>JAGACY010000425.1 GCA_017613855.1 Pseudomonadota bacterium | reverse complement strand
GTTCCCATGGCGTATTGGGCAGACATGCCCAATAGCCAGGGAAAAGAGAAACGAAAGGGAGATCCCTAAAAACTTGTCTCCACCGGGGGTTCAGTGTAGAAAAAGCCAGCATTTTTTCATGCTGTTCATTTCTATTTACGGATAATCAATGTTTGGGCGACTTGTTGAAAAAATGATACGGGGGACGAACAAAAGCCCCCAGGACGATGGCTATTTGAGCCGTTATCTGGACGCCATTTGTCCACGTTTTGCTTCTCTGTACGATGAAACGCTCAAAGCCTGCCAGAATGCATCTGACAACGCCATAGAAAGCATCGATGCGCTGGATGTCCTCGCCAAGCTGGTCATGGAGGAGCTTGGGATTCATAATATCGAAGTGTCCGTTGCGAGAGCTTTTTTATCCATCCTGATCGATAATGAGCATTTGCCGACACTTTCACAGTTAAACGAATCCGAGCTTGGGATGCTGCGTGAGCTGTTGTTTGCCTATTTTAGGGGGGACGCAGACATCAACACGAAAGGCGCGCAGGTTCTTGGTCTGATTGAGCATAAATTTACGAATGGTGCTTTTTCTCAGGCAAAGATACTGCTTCAGATTTTTGAGACAAACAACGAAACGCGACAAAACAACGAACGCAATCTGTACTACGAAGAAATGAACGTTCGTCTCGACACGATTCCAACCAAATCCAAACCGCTCTCGGCGCCGCTCATTCAGGCAGCAATTGGCGATACTGCGACAGATGAAGCCATATTGAAGGCATTTGCTCAGCTAGAGCAAAATGCATCCGTTCGTTTTTGTTTGTATCTGCGCGACAGCAAAGAGCTTGAAAAATGGCAGGCTGCGGTATCTCCGTTGCCCAAAGAAATACAGGATTACCTGCTCGATTATGTCCCGATCATCCGTTGGCGCAAACTCGGTGCTCTTTCGGGGCAAATCCTGGCACAAGCGGGGCAGCACATGACATTCGAAATGCTCCGCTACCACGTCCAGCAAAAGCTGCGCATGTGTTACTTTATCCTTTTGGCAAGTGGAAATACGGGATACGAGTGGTTCATTTTTGCATTTTCACGATGGAGTAAAAAGTATTTTGATGTCGATATACGCGAGGTATTTCCGATGCTTCACCGTAGCGGCATTATCGACGGCATGTGTTTGCAGGAAGATCTGGATGTGACGACAGATCGATTTTATGGCCGCAAGATGAACGAAATCTCGATCACCCCGGAATCGCTTGAGACTGCATTCCATACGGCTGTCAAGTTCATACTCGAGAGTGACATTTCTTTGATTCCCTCAGGTCAGTACAATTTTGGGGACTTCATTCTGGATGCAATATTGCCGTTTGATTATGAGGACCCAATGTTTGCCTATCGGATTCATTCTATGATGTAGGAGCGGTTATTCATGAAATCTCCTAAAATACTTATTCTGGGCCTATTTTTCATTCTGACCATGTTTACTGTATCCGGATGCCGGCTGGCATTTGAACCTGCAGAAGACGCTGTATCGCGGCTTCTGGTCAGCATGCCGACAGGGGACAACATACGTGTGCGGGAAATGTGTGACGGTGAAGATGTCTGCCAAAAGCTCAACCGCCTTGCGGGATTAGTACGCTCCGAGTGGTACAATGCCCAAAAAGGCTTTTATGAACTCGAGGAGGTTGAGTTTGACGAAGAAACGAAGTATTCCTATGTCCACGTCAAATTGCGCATTCCAGCCTCAGGAAGTCAGCGCGAAACCACCCTGCCACTCGTTTTCGAAATGGAACGTATCAAGCTTCGATGGCACATTTATAGTGTCGATGGTATCGAAGAATTTTTAAGACGTGCAGAACGCGCGCGTGGCATCCTTTAATGTGAGGAGAGCTCAATGCCCCAGGAAGATTATAAACCCCTCATTCTGATTGCCGATGATGATCCCGATTTAAGGCAGCTCGTTCGCCTGAATCTCGAAACGACGCAATGCGATATTATCGAAGCCAACAATGGCGCACAAACACTCGAATTGCTCTTAATACAAAGACCTGATTTGATCATCCTTGACGTCATGATGCCAGAGCTGACCGGATGGGAAGTTCTGCGTTATATTCGCACCCACGATGACAAAGAACTCGCCGATACAGGCGTTCTGATGCTCACGGGGATTGGTGAATCTTTGAACGAACTCAGCTCCCCTATGTACGGCGCTGACGATTATATTGACAAACCATTCAAAGGACAGGAACTCCTTTTCAAAGTGCGACGCGTCCTCTCCAAAGTCAGACGCCGTCGGGAAGTATCCGAATGAACATACATCAATTTGAAGAAGAACTTGGCTATACTTTTGCCGACAGTTCACTTCTGGAAATGGCCTTGACCCATCGTTCCTATGCTTTCGAACATGGGCCAAACCATTGTGACAACCAAAGACTCGAATTTCTGGGCGACGCAATTTTGGATTTTGTCATAGCCGAAGCGCTCTATCTCGCGTACCCCGATTATCATGAGGGTGAACTTTCGAGAATAAGAAGCCGATTGGTCTGTGAGTCTGCACTTTGTCTGCTGGCCAAAAAACTCGACTTTGAAACCCACATTCTCATGGGAAAAGGTGAAATATCCGCATCCGGAATGCTAAGACAGGGCACACTTGCCGATGCTTATGAAGCGGTTATCGGCGCGGTTTATCTGGATGGGGGATTCGAAGCCGCAAAGCAATACATCCTGAGACACCATGCTGATTTGCTCAGAGATCCCGATGGTTCCTGGCTGCCAAGAGATGCCAAAACCCGATTGCAGGAAATTGCCCAGGCGAAACATATCGATTTTCAATATCAGATCATTCAGGAATCAGGGCCAAGCCATGCCCCCACTTTCGAGATTGCCGTTTTGACGGGTGATAAAATCCTGGGTAAAGGCACCGGAAAAAGCAAAAAAGAAGCACAACAGGCTGCCGCAGAAAATGTCCTCGAATCCATGAATGAAGCAATGAGCAATTAGCAATGTGAGCATTCTCAAATTAGGTTTATTGCAACTGTTCAGCCATCTGTTATTCGCCAGAATCCCCAATGGTATGACAATTCCTTAATTCATAATGCTGAATTCATAATGCTGAATGTTTTGCAAAACCAAAGGAATCATCCAAATTCTCTCAGTGCATCATTTCATTATGCATTCATTATTATGCATTATGCATTAACGGATGCGTTGAGCCTTCGAAAAAAATGCAAGCATAAGGACTGAATGGTTACGGGATATTCCCCCCATGCTCTTATTTGCCATTGCAATTGAATTGTAATATAATGAATGATTGGGTTTTTGGGCCAGTGGGCCTCTAAAACCATTTTATTTTTTTCGGAGTCCTGGATTTCATGGTTGTGGCTATTTGTCCAAATTGCCGATGTGAACTTCCTGAAGTTGGCCTTCAATGCCCAACATGCGGGTGGTTCGGCGTTGCCCCCGAAGAGCTCGAAGATAATAATATCGTCGTAGGTCGCCCATTAGGGGGAAGTTTCGTTGCACTGAGAAAAATCGGGCAAGGCGGCATGGGGGCAGTCTACGAAGGCAAACAGATTCAGTTTTCCCGTGTAGTTGCCATTAAAATCCTGTCCTCCATACATTCGAGCAATGAACAGGTCTTTGCACGTTTTGAACGTGAAGCCAAATCCGTTGCCCGCGTGACGCACCCCAATGTCGTTCAGCTAATCGATTCGGGCGTCGAAAATGGCATTGCTTACATTGTCATGGAATATGTCAAGGGCACGGAACTTTCCAACATTCCGCCCAGTGACCTTTCAGGGCAATTCATCATCCATGTAACCGATCAGGTTCTTAACGCACTGGCCGAGGCACATGCAGCCAATGTCATTCACCGCGATCTGAAACCTGACAATATTATGATTACCAGCGAGGACAATGACCCATGTTTTGTCAAAGTTCTCGATTTTGGTCTTGCGACACTGACGGATCGCAAGAAAATCACCGTGACTGGACAGGCTTTGGGTACACCATGGTACATGTCCCCCGAGCAAGCAACCGCTTCACCGGTCACGCCGGCATCAGACATTTATTCTCTTGGCTGCGTTCTTTATGAACTCGCCAGTTCGAAACCTCCATTTCCTGGCAATCGGCCATACAATGTCATGATGCAGCATGTGAATGCACAAGTTCCCATGCTCATTCCACGTCCGGAAATAGAGATTTCCAGCGAGTTGATCGCATTCATTCTCAAATGTCTGCAAAAGAATCCTGCAGATCGCTATACTTCCGCCGAGGAAGCACTCAAGGCCCTTCATCAACTTCCCGAATGGGTCGCTGCCGGTCAAAGTGTTGCCACACAATCCATTAAAATGAGCATCATGCAGCTCACAGAAATGAGCCGAATGCGTTCCGATGTCATCTCGGGCATTTCTGCTGCACTCGATTCAAACGAGAATCCCTCCGTTCACCCGGAATCGCCGCTGCTGCGTTCAAACCGAGATATTTCAGTCAGTGCCTCACACGCAATTGTCGATCAACCTCAGCCAATGAGCCCCCTGGAATTGGCGAATCAGCCGACGCAGCTTCTCGACCCGCTCCCGCGCGATCCCAGAGTTGAAAATGGTCTGCGCGCACCGGTACCCGATGCCGAAGAGGATTACTCTGCGACCGTCCCCTATACCCCATCCTATTCGCTCAACGACTTCCAGAACAGCCTGCCAAAAGATCGATCCTTCATTCCTATCGTGGTTGTTTTGGTCATCATTATGCTCGGCCTCCTTGCTCTGATTATTACCTATCTTGCGATGTAATTTTGGGGCGCGCCTATTCGCTGACGCTCATACAGCGCGCAAAGCGCCGGGCTATTCATTGAAAATGAATACGCCCGGCGTTTTTTTTGGGAGTATGAAACCAACGGGATATATCGTGCCGGCGGATGGCAGCATGTCTTCCCTATATGAGCGGCGACACGAAGTCGCCGCCCGAACGTGTACGACACGATGTCGTTTCACGTTCGGCTTTTCATTTTATGACACAATTCAAGGGGGTTCGGGGGAAAGGCGTTCGAGCCAGCGCCATCGGCGCCTCTCGAACGCC
>JAGACY010000424.1 GCA_017613855.1 Pseudomonadota bacterium | reverse complement strand
CGAGGAAGAGCTCGACAAGAAGCTGTTCCGTCGAAGCCGGGCAAGTATGAATCTGACAGATGAAGGTATGTTGCTGTTACAGCGTGCGGAGGATATCGTGTCGATGGTCGACAAAACGGTATCGGAATTCAAATCGCTGGATGATATTACGGGCGGTGATATTTATATCGGATGCGCTGAGTCATATCAGATTCGATATATTGCACATGCGGTGCAAACGTTTCAAAAGCAGTATCCTGGAGTTCGGTATCATCTGACGAGTGGCAATACCGAACAAGTCGCAGAACGCCTGAATCGCGGACAACTGGATTTTGCACTGATTTGTGAGTCGCCGGATTTGTCGAAATACAATTATATCGAAATCCCCATACCCGACGTATGGGGGCTTGTGATGCGCAGAGATAATAAACTCGCAAAAAAGAAATCCATTCGTTACGAAGATCTGCTTGGCTTGCCGTTGATCTGCTCGATACAGGCTATCTACACAGACTTTCCCCGATGGTGTGGCGACAAAGTCGATAAATTGAATATATTTACGACGCTGAACCTTTTTTATAATGGCAGCGTATTTGTCAAAGAAGGACTGGGGGTTATGCTGGTCTTCGATCATTTAGCAGATACCAGCGAAGGAAGCGAATTATGTTTTCGGCCACTTGAACCCAGACTCGAAACCAAGATGTATATCATCTGGAAGAAACATCAGCAGTTTACACCGATTTCATCACTTTTCATGGAAGAGTTGAAAGAGACATTGCGATTATAAAAAAGATTACTGCGTTGGGTACGATGATTAGAATTATCAATAGTCTGTCTGACGAGAGAATACGAAAGGAGTCACCAAATGAATATGAGATATTTCATAATGTTGGCAATCACATTCATGTTGAGTTTTGGGTGTACTGAAGATAATAAAACCAGCCATACAGCGGCGAATCTTCCGACAGAAAGCACCTCTCATCATGACAATCCGCAACAGCCGACTGAACAGCAGCCAACCGAGCAACAGCCAACTGAACAGCAGCCTACCGAACAACAGCCAACTGAGCAACAGCAACCTGTAGATCAGGAAGTATCAATATTATCAGCGACAATCGACAGTATTCAGGTTACAATACAGTGGGAAGATAACGATTCTGTAAATGCCCTTCGTGAAATGGCCCAAACGTCTGATATTACAATAAATATGTCACAATATGGTGGTTTTGAACAGGTCGGATCATTGGGACAATCTCTACCCAGAAATGATGTACAAACGACGACAGCTCCCGGTGATATCGTTTTGTATTCAGGCAATCAAATCGTTGTCTTTTATGGCTCCAATTCATGGTCATATACACGGCTCGGCAAAATTACTGATAAAGATGAGGCTGAATTGAAGGCACTGCTCGATAAAGATAATGTCACGATGCAGATATCGCTTGGCAATTAAGTTTGCCTGTGATTTTATTGCGCCTGCATCACAATGAGAATTTTTACAGCGCAATTGAACTTATAAAGGTCATAATCATACCATCGCCCGGCGTATCGCGCAGCGATAGCAGGCGGGCAGAGGGCGTAGCGAGCCTGTAGAGACGTTCGGTCGAACGTCTCTTTGGCGAGCAAGCCCGAAGCGCCGTGCGTATCGGCAACGCCGATAGCACGGCAACATATATAAATATCAATGAACCTTTTTTCGATATTCACTTACGCTCATTCCGGTCCAGACCGAAAAAGCTCGCAGAAATGAGTTTAATTCCTGATACCCAAGTAAAAAAGCAATATCATTGGATGTCATATTGGTATTTCTGATGTAATGAATCGCCAGCAATTCCCGGGTATTATTCAACTGTTTTTGAAATGTCGTATTCTCTTCGGCCAGCTTGCGCTGCAACGTTCTCTTGGACATCCCAAGTTTTTTCGCAACATCATCGATATTACTTACACCGCCTGGAAGCAATTCGGTCAGCGCACTCCGTACCCTGGCACTTGTCGATTCATCGACATCTAGTTCTGCCAGTCTTTTGGATAGCTCTGGCTCAAAATAACTCCACATCGAATCATCATAACTGACAAATGGCTTCTCTAAATCTGTTTTCAAAAACGCAATCTGATTAATATATCCTTTTTGTACATTCACACCAAAATAGGTATTCAATACATCCGCCTCAACTGGCTGAATCATGTGCACAAATTTAGGATTAATCGCTTCTTTGGTAGCTTTTCGAATGAGATTGACAAGAAATACAAATTCAGTTTCAACAAGAAACTGCGGCAATTTTAATACATTATCTTCCGTCGTAAATTCTATATATACAACATCCTCATCCTCGCGAATCAGCATCACCATTGGGCCAATTAATCGTTTATATCGAGCGAGTCGTTCTATACAAACCAGACCGTTTTTGCTGCAATAGGAGGCGAATATAGGGGCTGAGAATGCTTCAATCTGATTAGCTGTTGCGATTCCAATAGGCATTTCCGGATCGGAATTCATGCTACCCACGACATCCAGAAAACAATAGTATTCTTCTTCGGTCATCACGGGCGTTTTGTGTTTGAATATATCACCGGGCAACTCGGCTTTGCGCAATGCTTCTTCGACATTAATCCCGCAATAGCTGAGCATGGTTTCATATCTGCCATCAATCACAAAACGTTCCATCTCAAAACCTCCCACAATCTACTTTTTAGCACTTCCTGCAAGCTGCTGATCATAGACAAAATCGAGCATTGTCTTTTTGGGAAGCATTGGCGCCATGGCCATCATTGGACGCTGCCAGCCCGGCAAACCCGATATAACATTTAAAGCACCTTTCAGCATCCCCTCATAGCCATCTTTGGCAACATCCATCGGTTCTACCGCATTGGAAAATAGCTTTGTATCAGATAAGCCGCCCGCCTTTGCAAATCCTGTTTTCATCGCGCCCGGCATCAATGCCGTCACGGTCACTCCCGTTCCCTTCAATTCGCGCCAAAGTGCATTTGACCAGCTCGTCACATAAGCTTTTGTCGCGTAATATACAGCCTGCAACGGCCCTGGCATAATCGCCGCTGTCGATGATACATTTAATACTTTTCCATGTCCTCGCTTGATAAAATCCGGCAAAAATAATTTACAAATCCGCGTCGGAGCTTCAATATTGACCGCAATCATCGACATATCCTGTTCCATCGTTCGTTCGCGTGCAAAATCCCCGCGCCCCCAAACCCTGCATTATTTATCAGATAATCCACTTCCCAGCCATTATCTTTACAAGTATCATATATTATTTGCGCCGTCTCATGTTTTGAAAGGTCCACCGCAATCGTGTGCGCCGTTACTTTATATTCAGCCTCGATTTCTGCCTTTTGTTGTTCAATCTTATCCAAATCCCGCCCCACCAGAACGAGGTCACCGCCACGCTCTGCATGTATCTTTACAAAACATGAACCTAATCCACCGTTCGAACCAGTTATCAATGCTGTTTTCTTATCGCTCATTTTAATCCCCACACGTTGAATCATTCCGACCACCGAAATGATATATATCTATTAATGCATTCATATTTAGATTAAAACATCCTGCCGACCTTCAATAGAAGCAGGATAACTCTTTTCGGTTGATATATTCGATCTTTGTATGGTGATCAGTTCGGCTGCGACAGATTCTTCCAGAGGTTCCTCGTCATCCAGCGCACGATTTGCCTCACCATTAAAAGCAGATTCAAATTTATCTTTCAGCTGACACCCCGTCATGAGCAACATCCATGTCAGCGTGATATATATCCATTTCATAACGCCTCACCAGTCATTGAGCTCTCGGTTTATCCAAAGCTCATTTCCCATTGAACGCTTAAAACATCCCAATGGTTTGCCCAACGCATTTATGGTGAAACGGTAAAATTGGCCGGTGAAACGGCATTTTTGGTGGGGTGAACCGTTTTGGAGAGCTCATTATGCCCTTCATTCGCCCGGCGTATCGCTTGCGATAGCCATCACGAACCCCGAAATCCCCGAGATGCAGATCAAGGCCGTTTTGGACGCCGCTGCCGAACTCATCCCCTTCTCTCCGTGACGACGCCGACCGCTTCCTGCCGTTCCCCCTTTTATCCATGAGCCCCGGCAAGGTCTATCGTTCCATCATCAAGGCGCGAGCGCGCCAGGTTCAGAATCCGAGAAAGTCGGTGAAATAAATCATTCAATTTAAGAGACGTCCCATGGAACGTCTGTACAAAAATTGGTCTTTAGATCACCCCCCCATTTCTGGTATAAGAGACGGGGGCTTTTTTTTAGGAGGTTCGTATGAGAGAGTTTGAGTTAAAAGAGTACAATGTATTTGAGATGTTTATCAATCAATGGGCACTTGTGACGGCAGGGACATCCGATTCATTCAATACATGTACCATCGGTTGGGGAAGTCTTGGAACAATATGGTGTGGTTTTAAAGACACCAAACCTATTGTTACCATATATGTGCGACCAGATCGGTACACATATGAGTTTCTAATGCATAACGAGCAATTCACGGTGAGTTTCTTTCCGAAGGAATATAAAAAGGCTCTTGGATATCTCGGCTCACATTCAGGACGCGATGGAGACAAGGTTAAAGTATCAGGATTAACACCAAAGCCGATTCATCAGAGCATAACATTTGAGGAAGCCAACCTCACGTTTGTTTGTAAGAAAATTTACGACGCACCATTTGAATGGGAAAGAATGAGTGATGACGTAAAAAAAATATATGAGGATATGAAAGTAGATACACTTCATTGCATGTTTATCGGTGAAATTCTTGATGTGGAGGATAAACGCTAGTTCAATGAATCGATGTTTCTGGTATAAGAGGCGGGGGCTTTTTTGTGCGCTGGGCTATTTGCGGCGATAGCCGCAAATACGCCCTGCGTGGCGGCCTATGCTGCGCATACGGCCGCCGGGCCGCCTCGCTATGTGCATGCACATACGCGCCTCAATGCTTTTTGAAATCATAAGGAGACAATCATGAAAGCAATCTTCATCAACGGAAGCCCAAGAAAGAGTAACAATACCGCCGAGATTCTTCAAAGTGCAATGAAAGGTGCACAGTCCGCAGGAGCAGAAACAGAGCTTGTGCATCTATATGATTTGCAATTTAAAGGTTGTATGAGCTGTTTTGCATGTAAGCTCAAGAATGCAAAAACCAATGGTGTATGCGCTATTAAGGATGAACTTCGCCCCGTTTTAGAAAAATGTAAGGAGGCTGATATCATTGTTATCGGAACGCCAATCTATTATTCTTCTGTAACCGGACTGACTCGCTGTTTTATGGAACGACTGCTGTTTCCTGTCGGCTCCTATGAGCTGGATGAAGATGGCAGGATAAAGAAATATCATAAAAAAGTTATTCCAACAGCAATGATTTATACAATGAATGTTTCGGAGCAGAATCTTGATAACTATCATTATCGGGAATTGCTTTCGGCCAATTCGATGCCCATGAGAATGTTGTTTGGTCATTGTGAAGAATTATATGTTTGCGACACCTATCAGTTCAAAGATTATTCGCGATATGCAGCGAACTTGTTCAACGAAGAAGCCAAAGCAAAACATCGCGATGAACACTTCCCCATCGACTTGCAGAATGCCTTTGATTTGGGAAAACGACTCGTCGAAATGGTAAAATAGATTCTCGCCCGGCGTATGTGCACAAATCGCGCAGCGGTCGAGCACATAGCCGGGCGCAAAGGCGCGTATG
>JAGACY010000423.1 GCA_017613855.1 Pseudomonadota bacterium | reverse complement strand
TTATAGCTTATAGCTTATAGCTTATAGCTTATAGCTTCTAGCTTATAGCTTATAGCTTAGAGTAGTGGGGTTATTCTCAAAGCTCAAAGCTATCATCAACACCGTGGCCGTACAGAGTTTACTATATAAAGTACAGACCGATATGGATACAGCCCTTTTAGATCACTGGCGGTGACTGTTTGGGCGCATGCCTGAGTGTAAGATGGGACAGATAGACGAACTCAAGCCTTTTGGCGATAACTTCCTGTGAGATCGATGCTGTTTCACTTAAAACAAAAGGTTGTATATTAAAAACAGGAATCGGCGCTGATGATCTCAGTGCATGTTCCATGGCCGGACATGAATCGTCGTCATTGTTTTGATGATTTGTATGCAGGAAAGCTGTGTCCTCTGCCTGAATATCATGCGGATGAACATGGACGATGGCTCCGCCCGGCGAAATCGCGTGAGAATAGTCTGTATTATGAATGAACAGTGTTCCCCAGGATATGAGCTGGAATAATAACAGTGCCGCCGTCAGGATGCGAATACACGACCGCATACGGAAAGCCGCATGCAATTTAAAAATCGTCGTGAGTAAATATTCTAACATCCTTCATCAATCCTTGAAAAATATCATCAGAGGGCAAAGAGGCTCTCTTTTGATAAACAGGCTAGACCAAAATTATTTTAAATGTCAACAAAATATTTATATATATTAAATGCACAATTGAGCAGATGATCAATTATTATTTTGGTGGGACGAACCTGTGTGGAGATGAAATGTAGCTTATAGCTTATAGCTTATAGTAGAAATAGCATTTACAAGAGTATTAGACTTTTACCATCAATATTAGATAAACGTCTACAAGCTAAGAACTAGAAGCTATCAGCTCAAATGTGAATTTTTGTCGTCAAAATCTTCGCTCTCGTACAACAGAGCCAACTAACCGCAGGTGATTTGGGGAATGATGGTGCGTATACAATCTGAGGGCATAGCGAGGAACGAGCAAGCCCGAAGAAAGCGGCGTATGCGCAGCATAGCCGCGCAGGCGTGCCGTATTGCGCCATGGCGCAATAGGCCGCCGATAACAGTACTTGAAAGATTTTGCACATCGCGTTAAAAAGATGCGGGTTTTTGGGGGCGTTCTTACAATAACTATAAGGATTCGTATGAAAGTCGAAGGCAGAAGAGAAAGTTCGAATATTCGTGATCAACGCGGTGGAACTGCAAAGAAAGCTGCAGCGGGTCTTGGCGGTGGCGGTATGGTGCTTGCCGTTATCATTTACATGCTGACTGGTCAGAATGTTGCCCCGCAACTCGCTCAGACGCAGGCACAGTCACAACAATGCGTGGGTGCCGAATGTCAGGTCGATACACAGGCGGCTGACAGCAATACCAAAGGCCAGGCGTATCAGACGGGCGAATTTAAGAATGAAGGCGAATTGAAAAAGTTCGTGTCTGTCATTCTGGCCAGTACCGAAGATGTTTGGAACCAGGTTTTTAAAGAGAATGGGCTTCAGTATCATGAGCCATCGCTGACGCTGTTTTCGCAGGCAGTCGATACAGGCTGCGGTCATGCCGATTACAATGCCGGTCCTTTTTATTGTTCGGCAGATAAGAGTGTTTTCATCGACCTGAATTTCCTGGCTGACATGTCCAAGACGCTGGGTGCGGGCGGCGATTTTGCTTATGCCTACGTCATTGCGCACGAAGTGGGGCACCATGTTCAGAATGAGCTGGGCTATCTGGTCAAGTACGGTTCCCAGGAACAGATGCTGCGCAAGAGCGGCAAAGAAGAAGAAGCCAATTTCATTTCGGTTCAGACGGAGCTTCAGGCTGACTGTTATGGCGGCGTTTGGGCAAACCGCGAAGGCAAAAAGTACAATTCGATTTCGGATGCCGATATTGCCAAGGGCATCAATGCCGCGAGGGCCGTCGGTGATGATAAACTGGGGGTCAAACGTCGTGAGAACTTTGGCCATGGTTCTGCCGAAATGCGCATGAAATGGCTCAAACGCGGTCTGACCACCGGCGACATCAAACAGTGCGATACGCGAGTTTATACAACGCTCGATCAGCTGCAGAATATTTAGTTTCAATGAATAATTAATAATGGATAATGAATAATTGTTTTTTGTTCCAAAGGTAAAGTCTAAAGAACTTTGAAATTGCATTTATAATTGTTCATTATTCATTAATCATTATCCATTAAAAAAAAAGCCATCTTTCGATGGCTTTTTTTATTAATCCGTTACGGCTCTGCGGCGTTTTGCACCACTGAGGGGCTTGGAAATCAAATCATTGAGTGAGGTTGTAAAGTCACCATAGACTTTATCGTTGGAGCTGCGATAGATTTTTTCCATGAACTGGCTGTATTCGCGGTTGACTTCTGCTCTGGCTTCTTTGGCACGGATGAAATCGCCTTCGGTACCGGCCAGTTGGCGTTCTCTGAAGAGTTTATTGAAGGCATCGCAGCGCTGTTTGAGCTGATCGATGAAGGGCTGGCAAAGGGATTCTTTGCGGATGGCATCGGAGATGGCATCGAGCTTGGCGATGAGATCGGCGAGTATTGCATATTCCTGTTCGTAGGGAAGCTCGGTTGGATCTTCAAATTCATCGAAGGCATCCTTGATTTCTGCAGCTGCACCACTGACATTGCTGTCGGGATAATTGACGACGCCAATGAGGAATGCATTGAAATCAACCCATGCCATATCGGCAGCAGCATCGAGGGCAATCAGCTCATCGTCTTTTGTTCTGTCCCATGCGTTGTCAAATTTTTCAACGGCATTCAAAAATGATTTGGCATCCTCTTTACCTTTGGGAAGGGCTGAATCGAGTTGTTTTGTGATTTCTGCCAAAAAGTCATGGACTTCGTTGTGACCTAAAGAATCGAGATTGAAAGAATTTGCCATTTGGGTGCTCCCTGGAAAGATGAGTGACTGTGAATAAGACATGCGTGCAAATGTGCTGAATCACAAAAAATGCATTCAATGCCTCAATAAAGACACCGAATAAGCTAACATTTTTTTACAATAGCGTCGAGCATTATCAATGACTAGTTAGCAGTTAGCAGTTAGCAGTTAGCAGTTAGAAGTTAGCAGTTAGCAGTTAGCAATGGGGGTGATCTCAAGGTCATTCCTAAAAATGATGGTTATTTTAGCTTCAGAGTTACTCTTTAGTTTTGCATCCCAATTGCGCATTGCGCATTGCGCATTGCGAATTCAGAACGCCCTTCACCTTTAGCTTTAGACTTCACTTTTAGTTTTGCATCCCAATTACGCATTACGAATTACGCATTACGAATTAGAAAGCCATCCCCTCTTAGCTTCAGACCTCACCTTTAGTTTTGTCATTCAATTGCGCATTCCGCATTCCGCATTCCGCATTAATTAAATCGCTTGCCAAAAGTGCAATCCTTCATTAGATAAGCAAATTCGATGGGAGCCAGGCTGGTCTCCTTGTGTGATTCGAATCAGGATTTTCAATGCATACATCAATAAAACTCGCTTCAATTTTGACGATGATGGTGATCTGTTCTCCGGGATATGCCGAGACAATTGAGCGCATAGCTGCCGTTGCGGGAACAGAGATCATCACTATGAACGATGTCCGTGTCGAGGGGCGGCTGAAATATGCCATTCACGGCAGGGATATCTCGATGATCGATGAATCCGCCAATCGGGAGGAGGAACTCGAAAAACTCGTCAAGGAGCTTGTCCAGACGCGGTTGATTTCCAAACAAGCCAAGAAGAACAACATCAATATTGGCGACCGCGAAGTCGATATGCAGCTGCAGCAGATGTATCAGCAGTCAGGGCAGGGTGAAGAAGCCTATAAGGCTATGATTGCCCAGGAAGGGATGGAGTGGGCTGCCTATCGTGCCTATATACGCGATGAGATCGAGGCTCAATATGTGATTCGTTCTGAACTGGCAGGGCAGGTTTCACCTTCGGAAGCCGATGTGATTGCCTGTGCACAGGAAAGAGCGCCTGATGCAGAAAAGAGCATTACGGTTGTGTTGCGTCAGATCATTATTCCCGAACTGGAGGGCGATAGTTCTGCCGGATTGTCGGCACCTGCTGCCAAAACGCTCAACTCTGTATGGTGGAACAGCCTCGACAATACGATGAAGCGGTATGCTTCGGGTATTCAGGGAATTGCAGCGAGACATCCGGAGAAATTTGTCGAATATGTGAAGCTTTATTCTACAGGGCGAAGTGCAGAGCGCGAGGGCGTTTTGGGCTCGTTCTCTCCCGGGGATCTTTCGAAGGATTTCGCACCGGTGTTTACACTTCAGGCCGGTGAGGTTGCACCGCTCATTACGACGGGGGCCGGATATCATATTCTCAAGGTCGATGAGGTCACTTTCGGTGAATCCGAAACCTGGAAAAAGACGGTCGAACATTGCCGGGAACAGATTACCATGCGAGAAAGTCAGCGTCTTGTCGAATCCTGGCTCAACGACCTGATGGAAAAGAACTATGTTTCGATTATGATTAATCATGATATTAGTGAATAATGGATAATTGATAATGAATAATGAATGATGGAAAGTATTCACAATGATCAATACGCCCCGGAGGGGCGATTCATCCGTAGCAAATAACTGTGGGTGAGCGCAGCGTAACCCACGGGGGAATGATAATTGATAATGAATGATGAATGATGGAAAGCATTCACAATAATCAATACGCCCCGGAGGGGCGATTCATCCGTAGCCAATAACCGTGGGTGAGCGCAGCGTAACCCAGGGGGGAATGATAATTGATAGTGAATTGTGAATAGTAGACAAGAGGGAATGATCGGATGAACGAAGAGCTTAAAAACGAAGTACTGGCATTAAAAAAGAAGCTCAACGCCACCATACTGGTTCACAATTATGTGGAGTCCGATGTTCAGGATATCGCCGATTTTATTGGTGATTCGCTGGAACTGAGCCGTAAGGCCAAGGAAAATCAGGCAGAAACCATTATCTTTTGTGGTGTGCGTTTTATGGGTGAAACGGCGAAACTCCTTTCACCGAAGGCACGCGTCATAATGCCGGCTGCCAATGCCGGCTGCCCCATGGCCGAGATGTGCCAGGCAGATGCTTTGCGCGCCTGGAAAGCCGCCAATCCTGAGGCTTATATTGTCGCTTATGTCAATACGACTGCGGCGACGAAAGCACTCGTCGATATATGTGTGACTTCGGGCAATGCCGAGAGAATAGTCACGAAACTCGATATGGATCGTCCTATCATGTTTCTGCCCGATCAGAATCTCGGTGCCAATCTCAATCGCAAGCTCGGCATCAACATGATGCTCTGGAATGGCTATTGTCACACCCACAATCGTATTTCAACGGATGATATCCGACAGGCGAAGTCTTTGCATCCGGATTCGCCGGTACTCGTTCATCTCGAATGCAAACCCGCGGTCGTAGAACTGGCCGATGCTGCGCTTTCGACTGCAGGCATGCTCACGTATGTTCAGAAGAGCAGCGCGAAATCCTTTATCATTGGTACCGAAGAAGGCATGATTTACCGCCTCGAAACGCTGTTCCCCGATCGTCAGTTTTATGGCTTAAATCATCCCATCTTGTGCCCCAATATGAAGCGGATTACATTGCCTCTCGTACGCGATGCTTTGCTCGGCAAAGGGCTTGAAATTCAACTCCCGGATGAGATTATGACCAGGGCTGTGCTCCCCATTGAGCGCATGCTCGAGATGTCGTAGATTTGGGTGTGTTACTGGGGGAACCTCTTTCTTTTGTACCAAAAGAAAGAGGTTCCCCCGGACCCCCTCCAGAAAGAAAAGTAATAGGGGCGTTTTTATATTTATATATTTTGAGG
>JAGACY010000049.1 GCA_017613855.1 Pseudomonadota bacterium | reverse complement strand
TTTGCGCATGCCGAGACATGTCTCGGTATGCGCAAAAATACGACCTTTTGTGCCCGGCTATGCGTGTAAACACGCATACGCCGGGCAGTGCTGCGCACATCTTGAACTCACTGTGATGATATATTTTCGTAACGGCAAAGGTTTTCTCTCGAGTAATATCAGAGAATGCATGATTATGAATGTATAATGCATAATTAAGAATGAATAATGAAATGGTGTGCTGGGAGATTATGAATGATTCCTTTGGTTTTGCAAAAACATTCTGCATTATGAGTCCAGCATTATGAATGATAGAGTTTATTAACCAATAAAAAGCGAATTTCCCCTTATACACATTGAATTAAAGCTGCTGCTATAGTAAAATATATCGGTGTTTATGCGTTTTGTTTATAAGGAGGCAATAATGAAAAAGCGTCTTTCGATATCTGTTTTAGTCTTGTTGGGATTGTTGGGCTTTGCTGGGTGCGATGATGGCAATTCGAGTGCCACCTCGGTGACGCCCGAACCAGAAGCCAAGCTTTGTGAACCTGCCTGTACAACTGGTGAAACCTGCGTCGAAGGTGTTTGTCAATGTGGCAGTGAGGTCTGCAAAGCTGAAGAAACATGCGAATCAGGCAAATGTGTCCCGAAGACTGAACCATGTACGGGAGAGCAGTGTGGCGTGCCCGAGCCATGTACGGGAGAACACTGTGGCGTGCCCGAACCATGTACAGGTGATGACTGTGAACCCCCGGTTGATTCCTGCAATGGTGCATGCAGCGAGTCAGAAACCTGTGTCGAAGGCGTGTGCAAATGTGGTGATGACGTCTGTGGTTCTGATGAAACCTGCAAAGACGGTCAATGCGAAAAGCCTGCGGGTGAATGTACCGGCGATGACTGTGAACCCCCGGTTGATTCCTGCAATGGTGCATGCAGCGAGGCAGAAACCTGCGTCGATGGCGTGTGCAAATGCGGTGATGAAGTTTGTCAGGCCGATGAAACTTGCAAAGAAGGCACATGCGAAAAGTCTGCGGGTGAATGTACCGGCGATGACTGTGAACCCCCGGTTGATTCCTGCAATGGAGCGTGCAGCGAGGCGGAAACCTGCGTCGATGGTGTGTGCAAATGCGGTGATAATACTTGTACGGAGCATCAGGTCTGCAAGGATGGTGCCTGTGTGGACAAAGAGGATGAACATACGGGCGAGGAGGAAGGGCCCACCTGCGAACCAGCATGTAATGAAAATGAAAAATGTGAAGAGAGTGGATGTGTGCCAATCGAAACCCCAACAGAATGCAGTCCTGCCTGTGATGCTGAGACGGAATATTGTGATGAGAATGGGGCTTGCCAAAAAATAGAAGAAGAATCGTGCACGGGTTGCTCAGATGAAGAAACCTGTGTTTCGGGTGTTTGCATGTGTGGCAAGAGCACGTGCAATGAGGATGAGTATTGCAAAGCGGGTAAATGTGAGCCCATAGATCCTTGTGCCAAGAAAACATGCTCTGCCGGTGAGGTTTGTGTCGATGGCGATTGCAAGGCAATGCCGGTCTCGTTTAAGCCGACTAAACTCGATGTCATGCTGAGTTCCGTTTCGGATAAGCTTGTGGCGACGAATTCGGATGGGAGTGATTTGGTCTGGACGGTTGCGGGCAAAGCGGCTGACAAGAAAATGAGTGGTCTCCGATGCTGGACAAAAGATAAGACAGTATCTCAGATACCCAACGAATGTATTATTAAAGATACGTCGAAGAAAACTGAGACAATTCAGTTTGTGGGACATCCCCGTCATCTGACGACGGTCAAAGTGACTGTCGAAAATGCAGCCAAAGCCCAGGCTGAAGCGACGCTCACTTTAAAACCCTATTTTGATTTGGATAGTTTCGTCAAAGTGAGCAGTCTGGTGTATCGCAATGGGTATGCTCCAGGGCAAAGAGTTTTAAACTATGTCACCGAGACGGATACTGAAATGATTGCGAATCTTGGTGGTGCCGAAACCACTTATGGGGCAGCCAATCCTTATGGCAAGCAGGTCTTTACGGATGAAGAACTGAATACCATCGATCGCGATATGTATCTCAATTATGTACGTCCACACATGTTAAAGAAGGATGACAGCTACTATGGGACTCGTGCCAGTGTCGTGGCGGCTGCTCGCTTTTTGATTTTACAATTCCCCTACGACATTCCCTATTCCAATGGATCCGGGGATTATAAAAGAGCTCGCAGTCATTATGTATTTTCAGACCGAGCTGAAAAAAGCAAACTGTCAGAAGTTGGTATTCTCGGGTTAAACCTTAATTCGAATGAATATAATACTGCTGTGAATCACGATGCGGATCATATCATAAGGAAAGGTGTGGTTCCGTGGGGGGCCGCATTTTGTAAGCTTGGTGATGTTTCATGCTGTTCGAATACGAATTGTGAGAAAGATGGTAAAAAAGATGAGAATCCTGATTTTGAGTTCAGCGGTTTGGAATGTTCCGGGTTTGTAACCTGGTCTTTCAGAAATGGATTGCTCGGCCTTGGTGACTGGTCAACCATGATGTTTGCAAAATCCGGTGAGTGCAAAGTGGATGGCAAAATTGTAAGGAATTATAAATGCAAGGATAATGTCAACAACGTCAGTAATAAATATTATTGGTCAAATCAAAACAATAAGCTCACTTCTGCATACGCCAAGATGAGCCGCATCAAAGACGGCGATTTTATCGCGCTCAATGGGCTGACAGAGAGTGATCTGAAAACAAAATTAAAGGGCATTAAGGCGGGTGATTTGCTGTGGAAAGGTACGTATATTAATAAAGCAGAAGATACCTATAGAAATGGCCATGTAGCGATGATTATCGGTGTCAAACGCGATAGTAAAGGTGTGGTAACTGCGATCGAAGTCGGCGAAGCCACTGGCCGCAATGGCAATAAGCTGACCAAATTCACTTCGTTGAAAGAGTTTGCTACCAGCAGTTGGGGAAGTACTACAACACAGGCTTCTTTCATTATTAAGATGGACAATGTTTATAATTACTATTCGGATACGAAGGAAATTACAACCGAAAGTGCCAAGAGCGATTGCCCGGATGGCAAAAAATCGGGTGGTAATTGTTATATGTACACGGATATGTACAATGAAGTATTCAACGATGCTATCCAAAATAAGAAATTATAAATTATATTAATCCTCTGTACGTGGCTATTCCTTTGTTATTGATGTGTATTGGGAATAGCCACGTATTAAGGATAATTCTATATCATGTCGGAGTGTTGGAAACTGTGTGGTTTTCTTCGGCAATCGAGGCAGCAAGTACTTTTTGGAGCCATTCTGTTTTTTCTT
>JAGACY010000422.1 GCA_017613855.1 Pseudomonadota bacterium | reverse complement strand
TAACCTGAGTGATAGTATCCGCATAATGTATCGCAATTCTTAAATTCAGTGCCGTCGCATTGTTCTTCTCCGTCTACGACACCATTGCCGCACTTGGTGCAAATATAGGTGCCTGGAACACAGGACGGCATGCTGCAGGCTGACAGTTTGCCCTCCTGGATACTGGCTTCCATCTCCGGACGAAGTATCATCCCCGCATCCGCGCAGTATTGTTTCATTTTTTCGACAGAGGCTGAAAGAATTGTGGTGCCATCCTTATCACAAAGTTCATCCGGATCGAGTACACCGTTGCCGCATTTGGTGCAGCTCTTTTCGGTATCCAGTTTGCACTCTTTTGTGCAGTACCACTCTTCCGGTTTGCTGTAATTGGGATAAGTACTCAAATTGGCAACGAGAGACGAATCGACGGCTTTGCAAATTTCAGTGAAGAATGACGCATCCGATGGCGTGTAGTTCATCTGTGTATCGGCTGTGAAATCACATTCCTCACCATTATCCTTTTGCAATTGCCGGTCGCCGCAGCGCATCTCGTCCACGACATTCAGTGGGCAAGAGTATTTTCCGAAATCATCCGAAAACTTCTTGAGAAGTTCATCGGATTCAATTGAAAGGAGTTTGATGTATTTGCTTCCGCCATAATCCTGAGTCAGATCGGATGAAAACTCCAGCGTTTCGTAGGTATACAGATCGCGTTCGAAATGATTGCAGTTTCGAATGCGTCGAATGATGGTATCATCGCCTTCAACACGGAATGTAATTAAAAGTGAACTTTCACCGGCGCTTTTTGTCTCAGTCGTGATCTCACTTTCTGCATAGACCGGGACATTTTCATCGCAGTAAATGGCAATTACCTTCTTTTCGTCTGTCATGAGCGCATGGTCTACTTTATCATCCGAAATATAGGCATCGCAGGGAAGTTTGATGGGAGGTACCGCATCGGGAGGCATGAGTTCTATCGTTTTCTTGGTAGATTCAGAACAGATCGTCCAAACATGGAAAGGTTCGATTTCCGGAATATCTATCTTTTCGATTGGATAAACCGAGCCATATCCGAGCGGTCTTGCTGCAATATATAAAGCGCAATGTCCTGGGTCTTTTGTCAAACCGACATTCATGAATTCAAGAGCAAAGATATTTTTATCATCCTCATGGCTTTCGACATCTGTCTGGGTCAGGATGGGCTTAAATACCTTGCATTCATATTTGCCCATATCTTCCCAGAAAAGGGCTGTTTCATAGAATTTGTTATCCAGTACTTCGCCATCATTGGTAGAATAGGACCTTCCCAGGCTCGAAACGGGCAGCCAGGTGTTGATGGATTTTTCAATACTGCATACCGGTGATGTCTGATCGCATCGGCGCATGCCGTTCGAGAATTCATAGTGGGTATATACCGATTCGCCATTTTTGATATATTCATCACTCGGTGTGAGTACTTCGACGGGCGTCACTTCGACAGGTGCGTTTGCAGAGGGTTCTGCAATGTCGCCGCAGACAATAGCCAGCGCACTTCCCTCTGTGCGTGGGTCGCTTTCTGTGGAAAAATCGAGCGGTTGAAGCGTGTCGAGTATCTCATCGCAGAACTGTTTGGCATACTCATTGAGCGTATAATAAGCATTATCCTCCGTGTATTTCTTAAATCCCGCCGCACAGAGAACAACCGATTTGCCGGAAGGCATGGATTCGGGGAATGACCATACGCGCGAAGTTGCTTTGTACACCGGCGTATTGTCTTTGAATGTATAATTCACATGATAGACGCCGCATTTGGATCCATCTGTGCCATCGCCAACATTCGTAACTTCGAACAAAGACGTATCGTACACGCTGTATTTTCCATATTCGCCGGTCTGCAGTTGCTCGGTTACAATAACAAACTGGGTAAATATCGGTGAAATCGGGTCATCGATGCAGGATTGTGCAGCATCGACGTGGCAAGTTTTGTCGCAAACGAGGGTTTCGGCTTTGTGTTTGCCTTTGCCGCAGTCAAAATTCGGATCGAACTGATCTGTATCGCACTCTTCCTTATCATCATTCATCACACCATCATTGCACGTAGGCGCAATGCAGGAATGCTCGATATCGATTTCGCATGCATCCGTACAGGTGAGCGTGCTCGCAACCAGGTATTTGTCCGGGCAATTGACTTCGACGTTATCGCGGAATGCATTCTGGTCACAGGCTTCATCGTCATCGACGGCACCATTGCCGCATTTGGGCACGCAGGATTGTTCGAGGTCGATCGTACAGGTCTCTGTGCAGACGCGCTTTTGAGCAAACTCATATTTGTCGGGGCAGCTGGCATCCGCATTGTCGTCAAATTCATTCAGATCGCATTCTTCGCCTTCATCAAGCAGGCCGTTGCCGCATTTGGGCACGCAGGATTGATCCAGATCGATGGTGCAATTATCTGTACAAACGAGAATCTGACCTAATTCGTAATTATCGGGGCAACTGGCATCCATCTGGCTGGCAAATTCAGTTTGGTCACATTCTTCGCCCTCATCCAAAATACCATTGCCGCATTTGGGCACACAGGATTGTTCCAAATCGATGGTGCATGTGTCCGAGCAAACAAGTGTTTGCGCGGGCTCGGTGCCATCGGGGCAATGGATGTACGCATTCTCAGGGAATTGCGAATCATCACATTCTTCGCCCTCATCCAGTTTGTCATCGCCGCATCTGGGGCCGGCCGATACACAGGATTTTACGAGGTCAATCTTACATGCATCGGTACACACGAGTGTTTGTGCGGGAACCATGTTTTCGGGACAGTTGACATTGATATCATCCCGGAACAGGGAATTGTCGCATTCTTCACCTTCATCCAACTTGTTGTCACCGCATTTGGGGCCAACCGGGATACAGGATTTTTCGAGATCAATCGTGCATGTATCTGAGCAAACGAGTGTCTGTGCCTGTGTAGTATTGGCGGGGCACGTCACAGTGAGGTCTTCGGCAAATACACTCGTATCGCATTGTTCTTCACCATCGAGATGCCCATTGCCACAGCGTGCTGATGATTTGTTGGCATCGTCTGAGCATGCACTTATACTCATACACAATGCCGCAACGATGATAATATATCGTTTCATAAAAGTATCCTTCTTAAAATGAAATTTTACGCTGCAAAAAACAGCGGCCTATGCTATGTGATTTATGATCGCAATGCAAGACAGATCCTTTGTGGTTGTCAAAGGCTCGTAATTGCTCAGCCGGGATAAAAAATGATCGGATTGCTATGGTGTCAAGGTATGTTGAATGCTCTCCGTTATCCTCTTAAAAACACAAGCCTTTATGCGGCTGAGCAATACAATTAAATCGTTGTCGCCGTTACTTTATAAAAGACGATCGGATTGCTATGGTGTCACACTGTGTTGAATGGTGTCCATCATCCCCTTAAAAACATTCGCCTCTATGCGATTGAGCAATACTAATAAATAATTGTCGCCATTGCTTTCGATATATTTTAACGATAAATCCTGTGGTTTTAATATCTCATTCATGGCATCAACCCAAACATGGACAGCATCCTCTTCCTGAAGATGAATCAGACGCAAAAATTCCGGGTGATGTAAAAAATCCGTGTAGGGATAATGTTGCGTTTCAAAGGCTGACTTGACCCAATCGATAAAATCTTCCAGTTCTATTTTCCAATCGACATCGATAATATATATATGATGCCATCGCTCCTCGGGATTTTTTTCAAAATACATGTCGAATGCTTCTGAATTCGCTGCAGACGCGCCAACGCTCAGTGCCGTGGATAGCGTAAAGTTTTCCGCTTCTGGAGAAACAGACTCGAGCATGTTATAGAGAGCACCGACACAAAAGATGCGATCTCCTTTGCACAGGTACCGGATGATGCAGAGTGCCTGATTAATCATTCCGGCTATCTTTTCTGGATTTTGGCAATTCTTAATGATATCCAGTTCGAGGAAAGGATCGATATAACCATCTAATTTGGATGACGTTAAAAACGATTGGATGGCATTTTCGAGTGGGATTAACTCCGGAACTGCAGAATTCGTGGCAGGTTCGGTCGTTGGATTGGCTTTGGTCTCATCCACTGTTTTCTTCGTTACTTTAGGGATGGGGGTAACCTGAGGAGTAACCTGAGGGGCACTTTGGGGCTTGCTGACAGGCTCATTCACGCAGGCTTTGCGTACAGCAGTGCGCTTTTTTTGCTTTTGAATGATTTCCCAGAGCTTGTGATTGATGTTGGTTACGGCTGGTTCAGCCACTGAAGAAACGATTTTTAATAATGATGGTTTGTCTTTTTTCATTTGTTTCACTTAATAGGACAGGATGAAGCTGCACGCCTGATGGCCTTTCCATTACCCGTTGGATAGTACCATATTCGGAATCGACATATCCATACTCGAGATGCATTAAAAAAAACAATAATAATAGGCGGCGTATCGCAGATAGCCGCCTGCGCGGGGCGTATCGCAGATAGCCCGCGCCCTGCATATCATGTCAAACATTGATAGATAGCATGCGAAAATGATATGATGCCATTGTCTGTTTCTTTTGTCTGGAGGGGCAATCATGTCAAAGAAGTGGTTATTTTGGGTGACGTTTAGTGCGTTGTGTATGGCCGGATGCGGCGATGATTCGTCGAAAGGCGGTTCTGGCTGCGGGAATTGGACGGTCGAAAACGGCGAAGTGTGTGATGATGGCAATACGAGTGACGGGGATGGTTGTGCGGCCGACTGCATGCGTGTCGAAGAGGGCTATGAATGCCCCTCGACAGGAGGGAGCTGCTTTATTCCTGAACCTATCGATCCTGATAAGCCGAGATGCGGCAACGGTAAGGTAGAGAACAAAGAAGTCTGCGACGATGGCAACAACAAAGATGCCGATGGCTGTTCTGCTGACTGCAGCGCCATTGAAGCGGGATACGATTGCCCGCCCGAAGGCGGAAGCTGTACCTCCGGCAAACCGTCCAAATGCCCGGATGGTGAGATGGGGGAGGATGGGACTTGCCATAAAGTCGGTATTTTATGCGGCAATGGTGAAATCGACGAAGACGAGGCCTGTGATGACGGCAATACCGAGGGCGGCGATGGCTGTGCGGCCGACTGTTCGGAGGTCGAAGCCGGATTTAGTTGTGATTTCCCAGGCATGGAATGCATTCCTGAAGGCTGCGGCAATAATGTCGTCGATGAGGGGGAGGAGTGCGATGCCGGGACATTGTCAGCCCCGTATGGGCCCGGCGAATGCACTGAGTCTTGTAAGACGGCTCATTACTGCGGCGATGGTCTGCTCGATGATATCGATGTGGCGAATGGCGAAGAATGCGATGATGGCCTCGATTCTTCGGAGTATTACAACGGATGTTCGACGGAATGCAAACTCGTCAATTACTGCGGCGATGGCATGGTGCAACCCGATAACGAGCAATGCGATGACGGCAACAAGGACGATGGTGACGGTTGTTCGGCTAAGTGTGAGATCGAGCCCAATTACGTGTGTGTGGCAAGTGAAGGCAAGAGCGTTTGCAGTTCGATTTTATGCGGCAATGGTGTGTTAGATGGTGCCGAAGCCTGCGACGATGGCAACCGCAATCCGGGCGATGGCTGTTCGATGATTTGTCAGGTCGAGCGCCATTGGCGTTGTACACTCGAAGGCGGCAAATCCAAATGCGTCGATACCTGCGGCAATGGTACGCTCGACAGCGATACGGGCGAATTCTGCGACGATAATAACCCAAAGGATGGTGATGGCTGTTCTGCAGAATGTACGGTAGAAAGCGGCTATACCTGCGACGGAGCTGTTTGTTTTGCGAGGGCATGCGGCGATGGCATTATTGCCGGAAGTGAAGAATGTGACGACGGCAATGCTGTTTCTGATGACGGCTGCTCGAAGTTCTGCAAGCGCGAAACCGGTTGGCACTGCGATACTCCGGGCGCGGATTGTGCCAAGGATGTCTGCGGGGATGGCAAAATCACAGGCGATGAAACGTGCGATGAAGGCACCATTGCTAATCCAAGCGGAGGCTGTGTGCAATGTCAGGTGCAGATGGGTTGGAAATGTCCGAAAGGCGGTGTGGCATGCGAAGAAGCCAAATGCGGCGACGGCGTCGTCGAAGGTGCCGAAACCTGCGAAGGCGGCGGAGAATGCTGTGAGGCGTGTGTCCTGCAAAAATCCTGTCATTGCGACGAGGATAAAATGAATTGTGTTAAAGGTAAATGCGGCGATGGTACTCTCGACGAAGGCGAAGAATGCGACGATGACAATAAGGAAGCCGGCGATGGCTGCAGCCCCGAATGTACCAGGGAAGCCATTTTTGACTGCGATGCCAACGGATGCAAGGCCGTCTGCGGCGATGGTATTACCTTGGTCGATGCCGGTGAGGAATGCGACGATGGCAATCTCGTCAATGGGGATGGGTGCTCGAGTCAGTGTAAAGTTGAAACGGGGTATTCCTGCACGCCTCCATACAAAGAAATCCCACAGCAAATAAACCTGCCGATGGTGTGCAGGGACGTCATGAGATATAATAATCATTCCGTTGCAGAAGATACATCTCCTATGACGGATGGTTATGTATCAAAAGAGCTGTATAATAGCCTTCCCGATAGCTGCAAAGGAGTAGACAATGGTTATCGATGGCGAAATCCATTGCTCATTGGCCATCCCAATCCGGATTTTATGTGTATTACCAATGCCACGTGCGAAGGTGTGGTCGCAGAAGAACTCGATATTGACAATACACCTTCATTAATGCCGCCTTCCAATATCAAAACACTGAGTGTCAGCAACGGCAACAGCTGCCTCGATCTTTATACATGTCCGGAAGTGTTTAAGTGGTGGTACAAAGACATGCCTGGCCTCAACAGAACACTCAACCGTTCGTTACTGCTTAACCGTGAAGGCAATGAAAATGTATATAAGTATTCTTCATCCTATTTTTATCCCATTGGTGTAGATGAAGGATATGGCAAAGAAGGCTCAAACGGCGAACGCAATGGGGAATTCAGTTGTACTATTCAAACGTATTTCCGATTTGACGCTAAAAATGAAGAATTGACATTTGCTGGTGATGATGATGTTTGGGTCTTCTTTAACCGCCGTCTTGCCATAGAGGTGGCTGGAATTCATGGTGCATGGCGAAAAACGGTCACACTGACCGAGGAGGTGGCCAAGGAAAAATTCCACATGTATGCTGGCGGTATTTATCCCATTCACATGTTCCATGCTGAAAGATGTACCGGAGAGTCGTCGTTCGAATTGACTCTGACTGGCTTTGTGCAAATGGGGGACAGCAATTGCACGACCGTTTGCGGCGATGGCCTCGTGCGCGGCGCTGAAGAATGCGATCCGATTGCCTTTGCCGATCCTGCCAATCCGACGGCCGATGAACTCGAACAGGCCAAAATTAAGGGCTGCATTGCCTGCAAGCAGGTGTCTTACTGCGGCAATGGTGTGCTCGAAAAGGGCGAGCAGTGCGATAATACCGAGGCGTGGTGCAAAGAATGCATGCTTTCTGACTCCACCTGCGGCGACAATAAAAAGGAAGGCCACGAGGAATGTGACGGCACCGACGGTGTGACGGGCGATCAGATTTGCCTCGATAATTGCCGCATTTCGGGCTGCGGCGATGGCATCCTGTCGGGCGATGAACAATGCGATGACGGAAACCTTCTCGATGATGACATGTGTACTTCGAAATGCAAACTTCCCACTTGCGGCGATGGCATTGTATCATCGGCGATTGGCGAGGTTTGCGATGATGGCATCAACGACGGCAGCTATGGCGGGTGCGGGATTGGATGTACCTATATGCCGCCGCGCTGTGGTGATGGCATTGTGAATACCGCTGAAGGCGAAGAATGCGATAATGGCGATGATGCCAATGTCGGTGGGTATGGCGGCTGCAAAGCCGGCTGTAAGCTCGATATTCACTGCGGCGATCATATCGTACAGCCTGAGTTTGAGCAGTGCGACGAAGGCAAGGATAATGGGGCCGGGACCTGTACACAGTCCTGCGTGTTTGTGATTAATTAGTTTGGTTCCTGCGCTATGGCCTGCGGCCATACGCTCCGGACGGGCGGCTATTGCATACGCCGCCCGTTTTTTTTATTCGCAATTCGCAATTCGCAATTCGCAATTCGCAATTCGCAATTCGCAATTCGCAATTCGCAATTCGCAATTCGCAATTCGCAATTCTCCTGCTCTGGAAATATATCTCCGTGAACAGACCAAAATAGCTACGATTGGTGACATATTTAACACGTCTATATGATTCGTTAAATATTTTCTTTATGTTATCTTCAATAATAGATTTCTGTGCACGTAAAGAAGTGTGCAAAAATACCGCTGTATCATGCGCATCAATCATAGATAATTTTTTCCCCTATTAATAGGTGGTCACGATGGATATAAAACGAATTGCTGCAAGATATTTGTCTGTCATTGGAATCGCAGGCAGTTTAACGATTTGTGCTCAGGCATTTGCCGATGGTTGCTCGAACCTCGATGGCAATCCCCAATGGAACGAGGGGATGAATTCCCTGAGTGCACTGCTGACCGCCAAAAAGTGGGACGATGCGCTCAAGACTGCCGAAAATCTCAATACCATCTGTGAACGTTCGCCGATGCTGAACTATGCCATGGGCCGCATCTATCGGGAAAAAGGTAATGACAGCAAGGCATTGTATTATTACCAGCGTGCGACGCTCTATACCGAAGAATTTGCCGTCAAAGGCAAAACGCTCGAATTGATGTGGTTCGACCGCTACGAAGCCGAGCACCCCGAAGCACGCCCGGAAGTGATAGCGTCGCGCAATCAGGAAATCGAGCAGCTCAAGGCACAGGCCCAACAGTCGCACGAAAAAGACCTCATGCGCAAGACAGATGAACAATACGGCACGTTGACCGAAAAAGCTCATTATGGTGCCGGTATGTGGACTGGCGTGGCTTTGATGGGCGTGGGGGCGGCGATGACGATAGCAGGGGCGGTATTGGAGGTAAATAATAATAAGCCAATTGAATATATTGGTGGTAATAAACAATTACAAGAAGGGGATAAAGACTACCGTGTGAATAGCCTGTACGCCACCAGTTGGGTTTTAATTGGTGTTGGTGTGGCTGCAACTGTTGCAGGCAGTGTCGTCACGGGGCTTATGGGTTATTATTATACACATACGCAAGTGGCAGAAAGTCCGGTATCTTTTCATATTTCGCCAATCAGTGCAGATTTGACGATTCAATTCTAAGAGGAGGTTGGCTATGTTTAAGAAATCTCATTGTATTTATACAGCACTGATTGCTGCTTTGGCATTGTCTGCGTGTTCTTCTGACGCTCAGAGATTTGAAGGCAGATTGGCAATAGAAAGAGACGCCTGTTCTGCTTCGGATGGCGTGTTTAAAGCAGGGGATGGAAGTATAGGAGAGTCGAGCTGCAAATGCAATTTGGACAATGGAATGAGTATAGAATGTTTTGGTTCATGGGTATGTGACAAAGATAATCTTACATGTCGTGAATGCGTTGATGGTGATACAAAATGCATAGATGGTAATACGAATTCTAATCTCAAGGCTCAAGTTAAAACATGCGTTGCCGGCAAATGGACAAATGAAGTTGATTGTGATATTGATACTTGTTCGGAAGACAAAAAAACGTGTGCACCGAAGCCAGAATGCAAATCCATTTGCGATGGTAACATCTTAATTACCTGTTCAAAGGATAACGGCGTTATAAAACAAGAATGTGTTGAGTGTGATGATAGCGATGGTTTACCCAAATGTAAATGTCCTGACAATTATGATCAATGTGATGGAGATAGAAAAATAAAATATTGTAAGGATGGTGTTAAATTGGAAGAGGAGTGTAAATGCGAGAATGGTCGATGTGTAAATGAAACGTCCGATACTTCATGTAATATGGAGGGGAGAAGTAAGTGTGTAAATTTAAGTGTGTCAGAAATTAGCAGTTGGAGAGATGATAAAACAGGGAAAGAATATCAAATCGTACAGCAGCAATGTAGTAATAATGAGTGGACTACAATACGTGGATGTGATTATGGATGCACGCCCGATGGGACAATATGTGAAAATAAGGAAGAGCCTGCAGATATAAAATGCGCAGATTCAGAGAGACCCGAAGGCGCAACCGGCTGTGAATGCATCGATGGTGAATGGAAAAACTGCACGATTACAAGCGAGCCCACAGAATGCGTCGATTCAGAGAGACCCGAAGGCGCGACTGGCTGTGAATGCATCGATGGTGAATGGAAAAACTGCACGATTACAAGCGAGCCAAAGGGACAATGCAAAGATAAAACTTACCAATGTAATACAGATCATGTATTAAAATGCGTATCAGATAATGGAAAAGACGAAACAATAGATGTAACACAGGATATGGTTAAGGCTGATGGTTGTCTTACAAAAGATGGAGATGCTCGATATTTCTGCCAGAATGAAGGACAGAAGAATGTAAGTATAGAAGATGCCTGTAGATGTGATTCCAAAAACGATGTATATTGCTTTAATCATACTGGATATTTGTGCGATTCGACTGGAGTGCTAAATAACATAGGGTGTACTTGTAAGGATGGAGTTGATGATTGGCTGTCTCCTTGGATAAATGGTGAGGATCCACAATGTTATTATAGATGTCAAGCAAATCAATATTCATGTGGTGCTGATGGCAAACTAAGATGTAAAGTTGATGCAGAGAATAAACCTGCTTCTATGCTTGATACTAATATAGTAAGTGAACTTAATTATAACAATACAAATACAAATATTTCAGATAAATGCATATCAGAGGGTTGGTATAAATGTGATCCTGATATAGACGAAACCTCATTAAATAATAGTAATGCAAAATGCTGTAATACAAAAAAATTACTTTGTTTTGAAGAAAAGGCATATAAATGTAATAATGGCAAAATTGAGAAACCGATCTCATGTAAAATATGTGGGGGGGAAGGTAATTATGGCAAAGAGGTGAATAGCTCAGATTGTTCTGCCAGTCCTGAGACACAATCATGCGGTGATTCCGGCTATTATTGTAAAGATAAAAACTCTTTAATCTGTTCTCTTGAAGGCAAATTGGAAAATGGAAAGACTGATGATATATGTTGTAAAGATTCAGAGTCTGATATAAGGCCATCCGACATTCACTGTGAAGGGTGTGTGGCGGGGTATTATAGATGTGGAGCAACATATCAAACTACATATTCAGCTCCAGACACTTCCATTGGGACTGTATCTAGACCTTATAAATGTACGATATCTCATACTTGGGAACAGGATAATAATAAGGATACTCATGTATTAGGAATAGTGATGAACGAAAATTATTATAGGCTATTTGACTGTTCAAATACAAGTTTGACTGCAGATCTTGACTATATATCTTGTACAAGCTTTAGTATTGATGGCTCAGAAAATTATTCTGTAAATAATCCAGAAAATTTAAACGTGTTATATAAAAACTTTAAGGAAGAAAACTTTAATTCTATAGAATTTTCGTGCCTTGGTTCGGATGTTGGAAATATTGTCAATAGAGAATATTATGCGTATGTTCAGAGAAATTATAACAAAGATTTCTCTGACAATATTGGCACGAATAGATCGTATCTGGTTACTGCGGAGAGAGGTGAAAAAAAATCTATTTCTTATACATATAAAGTTACAATCAGTAAAAAATAACGATGTACTGTGTGTTTGACAGTATACAAAAAACAACGCCGCGTATGTGTATGCATAGCGGCGTTCATTGCCGGGCGTATCGCAGATAGCCCGGCGTCCCGAATATAAAAACGGCATATTTAATATAAATGTGTATTCAGGCCCCATGGGGTATCTGCCGGTGAATCATTCAGGGTGTTTATTTTTTCGTATTCTGTGCAAACCTCCGCGCCGTTTGTGTCATGTTTGCAGTTGACGTTGCCGCTTGCTTTGTAAGCGCTCAATAATGGAACGTATTACGAGAGAGGCGGCT
>JAGACY010000421.1 GCA_017613855.1 Pseudomonadota bacterium | reverse complement strand
TGAAGACTGTAAAATAGAACAGATTGACTGGGGTGATGGTGATGTTACGAAGAAAACTATTACTGTGTGCAATAACAGTAACAGTCCGGTAAATCATACGTATTCGACTGACGGAACCTACACAATTAGAATTAAAGGTAAGATTAACCAGTGGTCTGCTCATCCTTTTACTGCTGATTTTGATACAGATGTTGAGCCAAATAAAGTTGATTTGGTGGAAGTGGTCGCGTTTGGACCTGTTGGATTGGGACCGCATTGTTTTGCAGGTACTTCTATCAATCATATTTCTAAAGTTGATATTCCTGATTCATTATTAATGAATGATCTCAGTTATGCTTTTAGCTTTACGGATTTTAACTCTCCGATTGAACATTGGGATTTGTCAAATGTCAGGACAATAAAGGGAATGTTTTATCATGATCTTAGTTTTAATCAGTCTCTTCAGAATTGGGATGTATCCAATGTGAGTAATATGGGGGCATTGTTTGACGGAGCTTCTTCATTTGACAGGCCATTAGGAAACTGGGATGTATCCAATGTGACCAATATGAGGCGAATGTTTAGAGGAGCTTCGAATTTTAATTCTGACATTTCTAAATGGAACGTTTCGAATGTTGTAAGTATGTCCGAAATGTTTTCGGGTGCCAGTAGCTTTGATCAGAATATCGGTAATTGGATAACAAATAATGTTGAATCAATGGGGCTGATGTTTAAAAATGCCACTGCTTTTAATCATAGTCTCGGTGAATGGAATACAAGCAAAGTGAAAACCATGGTGTCGATGTTTGAAAATGCAACCTCTTTTAATCAGGATATCAGTAAGTGGGATACTTCAAATGTGACAAATATGGAGTCCATGTTTAAAGCAGCTAAAGCATTTAATAAAAGTATTAATACAAATACAGCCAAACAATCATGGAATGTATCCAATGTGACTAATATGAGGCTGATGTTTGAAGATGCTGAATCATTTAATCAGCCTTTGAATAATTGGAATACAGGAAATGTACTTAATATGTATAGGATGTTTAAGAATGCATTGAGTTTTAATCAGGATATCAGTTCCTGGAACACCGGGAATGTAAGGTATATGAATGAGATGTTTTGGGGGACCCGAACCTTTGATCAGGATCTTTCTCCCTGGAAAACATCCAATGTGATAGCAATGCAGCATATGTTTGAAAATAGCGGTTTTTCACATAATATTAAGAACTGGACAGTTTCTGGTGTAAAGTGTGATAACAATGGCACTTTTTATCTAATGTTTAGCCTATCCAAGATTTCTTTCGATGTCTGCGAAGAAATTGCTAAGGAGTGGCAAAAGAAAAACGAATATTACAAAAATGTTAAGCCTGGAAATGGCCAAACTGCTTTGGAAAAAATTAAAAATAATCTTGGATGTCCTCAAAAATAATTGGTTATCCAGAATAATTGTTTTGTTGAGATGGAGTACATTTTTCCAAAACGTTGAATATTATTCAGAATACGAAAAATGACACCCCGATGACAAAAGCATGCTATAAGGCGTTCCGAACCGTGATGACGCAGAGCGTCATCATTTTTTTGAGGGATTCCGGGATGGACGCTTCATTTGATCAGAATTCTCGCCGCCCGAGCGAAAAAGGGCGCAATCCATACGACGGGCTTCGGCCCTGGTCGGCTATTACCCATGGGGTTGGTATTGTTCTGGCCGTCATCGGTACGATTTTTTTATTGATAAAGACGTTCCCCGTGCATAGTGTGGGGCTCAACATTGGGTATGGCGTTTTTTGTTTTACGATGATCCTGCTCTATACGGCGAGTACGCTGTATCATAGCGTGAATACGAGCGTAGAGGGGCGGATCAACCTGAGGAAGTTCGATCACATGGCAGTCAATTTTTTGATTGCCGGGACTTATGTGCCGCTGTGCCTGACGATTTTGGCAGGTACGTTGGGAACGGTGCTTTTGTCGGTGATTTGGTCTTTGGCTGTCATTGCGGCACTCATTTCTTTCTTCTGGATCAATCCTCCGCGCTGGGTAACGGCTGGCATTTATCTTGGGCTCGGTTGGGTGAGTGTCATTTCGATTCCGTTTATTTACCAAAATGCGGGGATCGTGCCCATTTTGTGGATGGCCGGCGGCGGCGTTTTCTATACCCTTGGCGGGGTTATGTATGCGTTGAAATGGCCGGGGCGGAACAACCCCAGGTTTGGCTGTCACGAGATTTTTCATTGTTTTATCGTCTTGGGAACGATCGTGCATTATTTCATGGTTTATTTGTGCATGACGTGATTTGAATGCGCAATTCGCAATTGAATTTGCAAAACTACAGGAAAAGTCTGATTAATTCGCAATTTGCAATGCGCAATTGATTTGAATGTGCCATTTGGCATTTGGAATGCGTGAATCGTGCATAACAGAATCGGAGGCCGTATCGGCGCAGCCGATAGGCCGTAGCAGCCGCCGTATTGCCGTCAGGCAAAAGGCGGCATTAAAAAAAATAAAGTATCGTTTGCACAGCGGGTTTGTTTTCATTATAACGTTGCCCCGGTTTGGGGGGCTTGACTCGGGGTTGGATAAAGCAAACATATTCAGGAGTTGAAGTGGCAGGAAAAGAAGAAGGGATTACCGTGGATGGAACGGTAGTCGAAGCATTGAGAAATGCCATGTTCCGAGTGGAACTTGAAAATAAACATGTGGTACTTGCACACGTCTCGGGAAAAATGCGTAAGTTTTTTATCCGTATTCTTCCGGGTGACAAAGTCACGGTGGAGCTTTCGCCATACGATTTAACGCGTGGTCGTATTACTTATCGTGAACGTTAAGGTGTGTTTGCATTGGGACGTACCTGAGGTCAGTGCATGATTTTTGACCGGTTGTTTGGATATTTTTCGAGTGATTTGGCGATCGACCTTGGTACAGCCAATACGCTGATTTACGCCAAAGGGCGAGGTATTGTCGTCCGTGAGCCGTCCGTCGTCGCAGTTCAAAAGGAAGTCCGTGGGGAAAAGCATGTTCTTGCTGTAGGTAAAGAAGCAAAGGACATGCTTGGCCGCACACCGGGCGGAATCCAGGCTATACGTCCCATGAAAGATGGTGTGATTGCGGATTTTGAAGTAACGGAGGCGATGCTTCGCTATTTCATTTTAAAAGCGCATAACCGCAAGACTTTTGTGCATCCCCGTATCATTATATGTGTACCGTATGGGATAACCGAAGTTGAGAAGCGTGCGGTTCGTGAGAGCGCCGAAAGTGCCGGTGCGCGCGAGGTCTATCTGATCGAAGAGCCGATGGCAGCCGCAATTGGTGCGGGCTTGCCGATTACACAGCCCTCTGGGAATATGATCGTCGACATTGGCGGCGGTACCACCGAAGTGGCTGTGATCAGTCTCGCCGGGATTGTGCATTCAAATTCTGTGCGAGTGGGCGGCGATAAGATGGATGAAGCCATCATGCTTCACATGAAAAATAAGTACAATCTGTTGATTGGCGAGCGTACGGCAGAGCAGATTAAGTGCTTGATTGGCATGGCCTATCCATCGGATGAAGTGTTGACCATGACGATCAAGGGTCGTGATCAGACGGCGGGGTTGCCGAAAACCCAGGAAATTAACAGCGATGAGATTCGGGATGCCCTGACAGATCCGATTCGTCAGATCGTGCAGGGGGTTCGCCTTGCGCTTGAGCATACGCCGCCGGAGTTATCTGCAGATATTGTCGATAAGGGAATCGTCCTGACGGGTGGCGGTGCACTCTTGAAGAATCTCGATATCCTAATCCGCGAAGAAACCGGGCTTCCCGTTTTGATTGCGGATGACCCTCTGACTTGTGTCGTCATGGGGTGTGGGCAGGCACTCGATCAAATTGATCTTCTTCGCGAAGTCACAACCGTGAGCTAATATTATGATGAAGGCGATCATTAAACGCTATCAGACAATGGTGGTCGTGGCGTTGTCGATTGCGCTTCCGGTTCTCATTTTTGTGTTGTTTGGCAACGCGCGGTCAAAGCCAACGATCGTCGAGAAACCTGTTCTATCCGGCGTTGGCCGTATTCAGAGCCACAATGATTTTGTCGTTGGGAATGCTTCGAATTTTTGGGATTCGTATATCGATCTGATTCATACCAAGCGTGACAATGATATGCTGCGCAGCGAGAATGCAAGACTGCGCGAAGAAAACATCGGGCTTCAGGGGATTTTGCAGCAAAACGCGCGTCTGACCCGTCTCGTCGGCTTTAAACAGCAGCGTCCCATTTATAAACTGGAACCTGCGCGCGTCATTGCAGCCGATATGTCACCATTTTTCCGCGTTCTGACTTTGCGTCTGGAAACCGAGACAGATGGCATCCTGCCGGAAATGCCTGTTGTTTCTTCGGAAGGTGTCGTCGGACGCATAGAGCGTGTCGAGGGCAAGTATTGCGATGTCATGCTGTCGGTCGATCCCAGATCGAATATCGATGTCATGACGCAGCTCAATCGTTCACGCGGGATTTTGTCGGGTACCGGTGATGATAAAAAATATGAGGCGAAGATCTCCTATTTGCTTCGCCGGGATGAGGTCGAAGAAGGCGAATTGATTGTGACAAGCGGGCGTGCGGGGACTTTCCCCAAAGAATTGCCCGTTGGCCGTGTCAGTTCCATCAATACCAAATCCTTTGGTCTCTATCAGGAAGTGACCGTCGAACCCATTGTCGATTTTTCGAGGCTTGAAGAAGTTTACATCATTACGGGCGTTCAGGAAGAAACGCGCAAGAGACAACGCCCATGAAACGCGTGATACTTAATGCTTTATGCGCTTTCATTTTGATGTTGATTCAAACCAATGTCGGATCGGCATTCGGAATACAGATGGTGTGCCAATTTTGTGCGATAGCGGCGCTTTTGACGGGGGCCCTGTCGATGCCGATGATGTCATCTGCCATCTCCATTCTCATTCTGGCGATGATTTGTGATTATTTTGTATCCGGGCCGATAGGAATTTATGCTTTTGCGCTGATGGTTACCTTTGGCATTGCGCGCGCTTTGCTGAGCCGGTTTCGGTATGAACGCGTCTTTGCTTTGATGATATGGTCCTGTTTGCTCTGCATTTTTTTCGAGAGTCTGCAGGCTTTGTTGTATAGCCTCTATTATTGGTCGACCCAATATTGGGCATTATTCGCCAGGTTCTTCTGGAAGGATGCCATTGCAACGACCATTGCTACTCCCGTGGTGATGTGGCTCGTCTTGCGATTGGAACGTCTGATGTCCAGGCGCCGCACGACGGGATTGACTTGATGTGGCTGCTGTATCTTCTGATCGCATTATGTGTACTGGCCTGTACCTTTCGGGATATATGCAGCATTGCGACTTGCGCAGTCGTATTGGGATTCACAGGCCTTGGTGCGATTCTGGAATTTTTCGGAATCCATAAACACGGGTTTTTCCGCTTTTTAGGTGTGATGCTCTTTGCGGGACTCATTGCGCTCGAGTTTCGTGATCCTGCAGGCTATCAGACTTTTTTGTTTCATCTTTGCCTCGATGTGATTTGGGCACTTTTGGGATACCGTGCTCTGAGCCATTCCAAAACGACGGAGCGTGTGCAAATCGGAGTTTTGACGATCATACCGCTCGTGTGCCTGGCGATTGATATGCCGGCCTTGGAATTTCTTGCTTTTTTGGCGGTTTATTTTTCAATCCTCTTTGGTTTTTTGATTCGTCAGTCGATGGTTGAACCAACCACCGGCAGCCTCGGTTTTGTTTCGGGACGAGTTCAGGGAATTGTGATTTCTCGGGGACAATTCTGGAGAACCATTGCTTTTTTGGCCTTGATCGCTTTTGGCGTGGGCGGTCTGCTTTTTTTACTCGTTCCCCGTTGGGGTGCTGATGCACCAGTTCCCGGGCTTGAACAGCCCAGAGGGAGCTTTCCAGACGTGGCGCTCGACAAAACCGGAAAAATTAATCTCGATACTTCTTTGATGTTTCGGGCAAATGTCCCCATTCATCCCGAAGGGTATTATTGGCGCATCGACGTCCAGGATGCTTTTGATGGGACCAATTGGCGTTCACTGAGTGCAACCGTCAGACATGCCGGTGATATCTCCATGTCCAGTGAATTGCCTTATACATTGGAATTTGTACGCGAATGGCGCGATTATCGAATTCCGAGCATTGAAGGGACGATTCGTATTTCAAAATTACCGGACGCTCAAGATAGTGAAGTCAGATTTTATGAGGATTCCCTGGGATTGTGGCGCCGATGGGGATGGAAACGCGGCGAACCGCTCATGGGCTACCAGTTTTATCTGGATGACGCCAAGAAGGAGGGGACACGCCGTCAACATTACTTATTATCGCACTTTGGGGAGCTGTTTGCTTTCATTGGAGGGCGTGACCTTTTTAAACAAGTGCCGGATATGGCCTCTCAACCGCGAATGATTTGGCCCAGTAAGCGGCGCGAACCTCTCTCCTGGCTGCGTTTGGCTAAAATGGCTCAGGATATTGTCGGAGATGCTTCGAACAATCGCGAAAAGGCAGATCGCATTCGCGATTATCTCAAGACACACTATCAATACAGCCTGGAAAGACCACCGCGTGAGGGCTCCATTGTGGAGGATTTCCTGTTTCGACAGAAATTCGGGCATTGCGAAGTCTTTTCGACGACGATGGCTGTTTTATTAGCGATTTTGAATGTCCCCGTGCACAATGTGACCGGTTTTGTGTCGTCTGAATTTCGCGATGGGTACAACCATGTGCGATCGGCTCATGCCCATAGCTGGGTTGAAGTGTATACGGATAACCATTGGGAAATCTACGATCCGACGCCATCGGGGGCTCAGCAGGTCCAGGTGAACTGGCTGATTCGGATTGATGATTGGTTTGCTTCGTACCAGCCGCGCGATCTTTATTTATGGGTAAAATCGCATATCGCTTTGTTTGGAAGTGGGCTGGCGATATTGGTACTGCTGTGCATTCTTGCTATGCGTCTGATGAAATGGTTCCGACGCCGTATGATGCCAACGCATGACGTTTGGCGTCTGGCATGGCATGAATTGCAAAATGCCAATCCAAACTCCAATCTTGGCAAACTGATATCATCCCGTTCGCTCGAAGACTGGTGGCACAAAGATTGTCCTGAAAACCCGGAACTACAGGCATTTGCAAGAAATTATATTCAGAACCTCTATCGCGAAGTGCAAGGTGGATCTTTGCACCGTTTTGCTGCATTTAAAGAGAATTGCAGAATCTGGAGAAATGCAGGCAGCCTCCTTCGGGGTAAAAAATAAGCGCTCCTGAGAGCGCTTTGAGATTTATTCATTCATCGGGGTAAAAAATAAGCGCTGCAGAGAGCGCTTTGAGATTTATTCATTGCGGAAAAGCGGGGTGACGGTACCATCCGGTTTGCCGGAAATCCATACTTTTGAGTCATGGACAGACTGCAGACTTCCTAATGCAGCAGCCGTAAAACATGAGCCGTCGGTGACTTTAATGTTTTTCCCATCATCATCCAGCAACTCATTGCCTTCTGCATCCACGGCATTATGATCCACCCAGGCTCGATATCCGAAATTGTAATAAGTCGGACCACCCACGTTAAATCCCAAATCCAGCCAGGGTGCGGTTGAAAATGCTGCCGCAGTCAGCTGTGCTTTTGCCCCGATGGGAGGTGTGGGGATATCAATACCGTCCACGGTAAAATCATCACCATTCGTGACATTACTCAGAACAATTGTTTTGGATGTACAGACACCAGGCGTGGAACTGCAGCTTGGGTAAATGAATTTGCGTTTTTCAAGCCCATTGTCATTGTAATGGTGGTCGCTATTAAAATACATAATCGCACCATCGGCAATGGCTTTTACTTTTTCGAGTCCATCTGCGGTTTTGGACGCTCTGACAAAATGGGAATAAGCCGGAATCGCAACCGCCGCAAGAATACCGATAATGGCGACGACGATCATGAGTTCAATTAGCGTAAAACCTTTAGCATCTCGATTTATCATATGACCTCCTCCCCCATGCGGGCCAGTATAGCATAAGGGATTTGGTGGCTAAAGGCAAAGATGGAGATTTTTTGCGGTGCGCGGCTATTGGCGGCTTTTGCCGCCAATACGCCTTGCCAAAACCGCTATTTGTTTATGGCGTGCTTTCTCACGCCATAAACAAATACGCGGTTTTATGGTTTTGCGGAAAAGAAAATCCGCTTGTCAGAGTGATGGTAACGTGAGCTTTTTCCCCTCTTCCAGGAGGAAATCTTCCTTGAAATTGGCGAGTACACATGTGGCTGGAGTGAACGTCAACTCACTGAAATATATTTGATCTTCAATATGATATAAATCTACGCGAACAAACACGAAATCCTCAGAAAGAATTTCTGCAATTTCTTTCATTCGCTCAAAATTTTTCGGACGTTCGAGCAATTCGGGGGTATATCGTTTTTCGGTAATGGCATCTAAGCGGTTCCAGTCCATGTCATACAAGGAGAGTTTTAAACCCGATTTTCGATTGCTGCATACTTCGACGAATGATGGTTTTCCATGAAAACAAAAGAATTTATAGTCCACCATCGCGTCCCCATCCCCCAAATATTTTTCAATATAAAAACGATGCGGAATTGTTTCGTAATGGGGCTCAAATGAATATGTACCAAAAGTAGTGGACAGCCAATGTCTGAGTGTGGCTAAAACTGCGTCCTGCTGTATGTTACGTTTATCCGGGCAAACCAGATTCATGCCGCACCCATGGGTCGCTTTGAGGACAAATTGATCGGGAAGATCTGTAAAATTCAAATCCTCCGCAGATGAATAGACGTCACCGTATACAGGAACGAGTATTTCTTCGAGTCCTTTTGATTTGACATAATCCCGAACAGCCCACTTATCAGTACAATCAACTTTAAGATTATGTATTTCATGGTACTCGAGCCAGGCGATTTTTTCTGCGAGATTTTGGGGATGTTTAATATTTAAATGGC
>JAGACY010000420.1 GCA_017613855.1 Pseudomonadota bacterium | reverse complement strand
CGAGTGCTTGTTTAATCTCTCGCCATCCAAAACGACAAAAATTGAATACGAAGGTGAAATCGTCGAAATTTCCTCCGACAGACCGATTCCGGTATCGGCGATCGATAGCCGTATCAATGCCGAAAATTATAATAAAACGCATTCCTCACAGGCCGCGCCAAACGATGATATCGGTATCTGTGCCTATAGCTGTACTAAAGAAGAAGACCGTAATTGCCCAGCAGGTTGGTCGTGTCAGGTTATACTCAAAGGTTTGCTGGACTATCCCGACATTGCAGACCTGCCACAACCGATTCCCGAATCCGAGCGCAACAAAACTGGGTTTGTCTCTGTCTGCCGTCGCGATATGACCGAGACGCTGCAAAAGGACATCTCTTACGGCCTTGAACTGTGCAAAGCCAACGAAGACAAATGTGCAAAAGCCAATATGGTCTTTTACAACGGGATGTGCCTTGAACCCTGCGAAGCCGGTTCAGAGCTGTGCCCCTATTTCTTTAGCTGTAAATCGGTAGAAACTGACAAAGGTACGGTAAATGCCTGCGTACCCAATGCGGGAACTTGCGGCGAGTGTTACGATAACGATGGCGATGGTGCTGGTTATGGGCATTGTGACATCAAAGGTATTGATTGTGACGACAATAATCCCAATGCATACTACGAAAAACCACTCACCTGCGATGATCTCGAAGATGAAAATGGCGACGAAATACCTACCGATTTGAACTGCAATGGTGTGATCGACAAATTCGAACTCGCCGGAACGAATGATAACTGCATGTCTTGTGGTCATGGCTGCGCCAAACCCAATTCCGCCAATATCACCGTCTCGTGTGATCCTCAAGGCGCTGATTATGATGTGGGATGGCGACAGAAAGCTAAATTCGAAGATGAAATACCCGAATTTGCATGTATCGAAAAATGTGCTTTTGGTATGGGAGATTGTGGCGGAGATGCTTATTGCACCACAGAACTTCTGCAAGGGCCGTTCCGTAAAGAAAATAAAGACGTCGACGATGTCCTCATCCCGGTGAATGAGGTCATCATCAGCGATGATAACGGAAAAATCTATGCGCTTGACGAAGACGGCGATGGATTTCCAATGATTGATGTTGCCAACTCACAAAAAGCGGCTGTTGACAAGCGCCAGCTGCTTCTGGATTCCCAAAATTCGGTAATTTGCTGCGCAAATAACGAAAAATACTGCTATACCGCCAATCATGACTGGACATCAATTCCGTTGAGTGCGACGTCGTATCGTGACGAAGATGGCAATCTCATCAAATATGCTTCGCCGGCAAAATCGGTTTCACCTGCATCTTACGATATCAACGATAAGAATCCCGAAATCAACCCTGCCGCCATCGAGAAATGTGATGGTATCGATAATGATGGATCTACCATACTGTCTGGTGCGCTCGCACCATCTTGTTCAGTATGGTGTGCAACCCATGACTGTGAGTCAACAATTTCGACGACCTCAAACGGTGTCACCACTTATGCTGTGAATGCTTTTTGTGATGCCACCGAAGACGGCAGTTTCGATCCCGAAGGCTACAATGATTTAGTCGATAATCATAAATATCCTCTTGATGCCGATTGCCAGAAACGTTCTGCAACCGGACATGTATGCAACGTAGGAAAAGTGACGTGCGCAGCCGATAAAGCGATTGCGTGCAGGGCTGGGACTCCGAATTGCAGTTGTGGAGTGGGAGAAGGTGGACATGCCTATCGAATCACTTATGACGAAGACGGAAACCAGAATGAGCCAACTGCCGCGGATTATGTGAAAAGCGTTTCATCGAGTGGCGGTGTTACACAAACGACGCGTTGTCGCTGTGATGGCTCCTTGTGTAAAACAGGAACTTGTACAGACGAAGATTCGGAAGCATGTTTTGGTGAATGTAGTAAAAATTGTACATTGACCACAGAATATGCGCTTACATGTACGGTCGATGACAATATTTGTTACGATAATGACCATAATGTCATTCCATGTCTTGATGGCCTTGACGCCGATGGCAAACCAAAGTTTGATGGTATTGATGATGATTGCGATGGCCGAATCGATGAAGATGGCATGATCCCATGCATTATTACTGCTGAAAATGCCCCCTATGATAGTATTAAAAATGGTGTAAAAAATGGAAAAGATGAAATAATGTATGAAACCTATTATACAAGAGCCGGTTACTCACTTTTTACAAATGCCGATAGTTCTATCAATCTTTGCAGAATTGGTATATTGCAAAGTAAAAAAACAATCGTCGGCGACGAGGTCACCTACGAGCCGATTTGTGTGCCTTTATATGTGCCTAGAGATTATGATTTTTATGGCGATGCGGTCGATTCGAACTGTGATGGCGTAGATTATGATATCAATCATACCGTGTTTTTGGGCGTCCCTAATCAGGGTGATATTTATGGTTCAAACACCAAGGATAATAACTGCCGTTTTAACACAACCTTAAATTATATCAAACCATGTGCGACAATTGACTTTGCAATCGGTAAAGCAGCGTCGAATCAAACAAATCCTGTTCGCGATGCCAACAATTTTGTAACGAATCCTACTTTCTATGATGATATTATCGTTTTGGGAGCATCACACGAAGTCGCTACCGCTTATCCGGAAGATGGCATAAATGTTAATACGTTGCCAAGCAGCTACGCCATTCAGGTGCCTATGTTGCAGCAACAGGAAACCAAACAGATTTTATACTATTATCCCGGCGATGATTTGCCCGATGAAGAAATAAAGGTGAGTGATAATAAGAGCATTCCCATCGTAAAAGATGGTCATATCCTGGATGCCTACAAGCTACACTCACTGTTGGTCGAAGGTACGCGTACCAAATCTTCGTTCGATGCCAATAAATATCTGTTTAGTTACGAAGAACAGACATCGTTGAAGCACGTGAATGAATTTGGCGAATATTCCACTGAAGAAACCTATAAAAGGGTAAAGAAATATTCTGAACAAGAACAACCGGAAGAAACACTGCGCATTTATGGTGGTTTTTCACGTAACCGGAATTCGAATGCGGTCATTCTGGCTGATAAGGATCGCTGGAGTGTGAGTACCACTTCAACAAACGCAGCTTCCTCATTCACGTGGAAGGCAAAACCAAAATCTGTAAAAATGCCCATAACTTTCTTAAACCATACCTATTGGTATACCGATTATATTCGAAATTATGCTTTTATACAGCCCACGGGCAACCAGCGGCTGTCATTAAAGATGGATCGGATTAATATTAATGTACAGGGCGATGGCGCACTTCCCAAGAGTCTGGTGGACGGGGCCACCTATGTCGCCATCAATGCGATGAATGGTGTTAATATTCTCAATTTGAGCAACGTGAATATCACGGTAACAGCACCAGCCGGATACGATTATACAGCGGATGATACGCCATCCGCCAATACGTATGACGGGACAGATGGAGATGATGGCGAAATTAAGTCACAGAGCGGTAAGGATGATGACTATATCAATAAACGCAAGAATAATACCTGCCATACACATGACCAGGAATGCGGTTATGGTATTGATGGAACAATCATTCAGAACTATGGCGGCTGCGGTGGATTTGCGTGGACACGCAGTAATACAGGCTATGAGAATGGCCGCCCCGGTGGAATTTCGTCTTCCAATGGTTCAACAAATGACTCCGACAATGGTGGCACATGCAGTAACATGAGTTTTAATGGTGGAGATCATGACTGGCACTGCCCGAAGATTTATGAGACCAAGAACGGTGTGGATTATTCCAAATCGCAGGGCAAAAATGGTCGCGGAGGTGCACCCGGTGCCAATGGCAATAATGCCTATACGACGTTAGGTTTCTCGATACAAAAGAATGTGTATCCTTATTATTTGTATGTTGAAAGTGATCGCCGCAAAGCCAAGGGCTCATACGGATTCCCCGGTGAGGGTGGCGGTGGTGGTGCCGTCTTCCAGTGCTGGACGGGAACGGGTGATACTAATACAGATGCACACAGATGTTATGGTGGCCGCGGTGGCATGGGCGGTTGTGGT
>JAGACY010000419.1 GCA_017613855.1 Pseudomonadota bacterium | reverse complement strand
AGTTTTACATGATGCGAGGTCCTCTCGATAATTTGAGAACCAAAAACTTTGGCACCAGCCTCGAAAATGCGTCTGCCTATACCTTAAGAACGGTGATTTATCGCTTGTATACACAAATACCCGAAGACAAGCATACAGTAGCTTCGCGTATGATTTGGCGTGAACGGTTTGCTGATATGGCATGGCAGGCGGGAAATGATACGATCGCCTATTGGATGTATCTTGCTTTGTCTTTGCAGCCCATGACCGATGCGATGCAGCGACGAATCAGCATAAAAAAACAGGCTACACAATACCCGGGGACGAGTATATCCAAAGGTCTCAGGCTTTGGTTCTTTTCGCCGAATGAGTCTGAACGCATGCGGGTCTTGAATGATTTGAGCTATGCCCCTGTTGCGAATTATCTCGCTTATATCAATGCGATGAATCGATCAGATTTTGACGACGCTGAGTATGCCTGGGTTCAATTTATTCTTTCTCTTCCCAATACCAAACCCGAGTCTGAATTGCCAGCGTCATGCTGGCATGAGCTGATTCGATGGACGAGGTATATGAATTAATGAGCAATGTGCAATGTGCAATGTGTGGCAATTTTCATAATTATTCCTGAAGATAGACTTCGTTTAGCTTCATCGTTGCCTTTGCAGATTGTTTAGGAGACAATATGTATAAAAATATGTATAAAATTCTTATTGTATCCATTGGTTTAGCAGCTTTGGTCGGTTGTAAATCGAAAGATCCTGAAGCAACTCAAAAAAAACAGGCTGTAGAAACAGCTGCAGCGGAATCCCCTGCAAAGGAAGAAACGCCGAATCCCGAGGCAGCAAAGCCGGAACCTGCAAAAGAAGTTCTGCCTGAAGCCGCAGCAGAACCTGAGAATGGGGATACGCCCAAAGTTGCGGAACTGCCAGAACAGCAAGCGTTGGTTGCTGATGCAGATAGTGAGGATAATGAGGAGGACGATACCGTTCCCCAGGATGGCACAATTGAAGAGAAAATGGCCGGTATGAAATGGGAATCTGGGTATGTCAGCCGGTTTGATTTCAGATATGAAGTACCTGATTTTATGAAGATAATGCCGCCGCCCGCCAATAATGATGGATCCACTTATGCATGGAAAGATATGGTATTTATGGTGTGGGGGGCGCATGACGTCTTGGCCGAAGGCGATGCCAAAAAGGCATTTGACAGTGATGTCGAATCGCTCGGTCATGCTCCGCATTACAAGGTCGTCAAATCAGATAATTACATTATATCCGATTATAAAAACGATGGAAAAATCTTCTATCGAAAGTGCGTCTATAAATATGAATTAGAATTCTGTGAGGAATTGGTATATCCGAAAGAATATAAAGAAGCAGTCGATCCGATTGTAAAGAAAATTGCAGCATTTGATGTGACTGAACCACCCGATGTATTGTAGTCGGTTTATATCATTTTTACTGGTTGTGGGTTGTCCCGTTTCATACATTGAGGTTATTATGAAAAAGAATCTGGCCTGTGCATGTCTGATGGTTGCTGGTGCTCTTTTGTTGGTATCTTGTGATGATGGGACGAACGAAGACAAGAAACCTCAGGATAAAGTAGTCTGTCAGCCCGGATGTGCCAGGGGAGAGACGTGTGACAACGGTGTCTGCAAATGCGGTGAAAAAGTCTGCGAAGCAGATGAAATTTGTCAAAGCGGAGTCTGTCAGAAAGCAACCGGTGACTGTCCCGACGGAAATTGCGAGCAGCCGGCCGATGCATGCGAAAATGCGTGCAAAGGGGATGAAACCTGTGTGGATGGCACTTGCAAATGCGGTGAAAATATATGTAGCTCCGATGAAATATGCCAGTCTGACGTGTGTAAAAAAACTGAGCCGGAATGCGAAGGTGAAGAATGTGAACATTCTGAAGATGATTGCAACGGTGCGTGCAGCGGGGAAGAGACTTGTGCTGAGGGTGTCTGCAAATGCGGCGATAGCATTTGTAGTGAGCAGGAGGTCTGTCATGCCGGCACATGTGAAACTGTGACAGAAATACCGCCTGGTGAAGGGGAAGAAGATGATAAATGTGAAACCGCATGCGGTGAAGGCATGGTCTGTGTGGGCGGGAAATGTGAGCCTGTTACCTCCGTTATTGAATGCAATCCGGAATGCAAGGATGGCCAGGTATGTGATAATTCGGGGACATGCATAGATATAATTGAGGAATCCTGCTATAATTGTGTTGCCGGTGAAACCTGTGTCTCTGGTGTATGCATGTGCGGAAAGACGACATGCAACGAAAATGAGATCTGTGATAATAATGTATGTGTTTTGATTGATCCGTGCGCAGATAAAACCTGTCCCTCTGGACAGGCATGCTCGGGTGGTGAATGCAAAGCCCTGGATGTGTGGTTTAATAAAGCGTCATTGGATGTATTGCTGAGCTCAACATCCGATAAATTGATTGCGACCAGGACTGGTACGAAAGCTTTAACCTGGACAATCGATGGCGTTGCAGCATCCAATAAGGCTAAAGGAATATTATGTGTGACTCCCAAGAAAACATATTCTCAGGTATTGAAGGATTGCATCGTTGTTGCAGAAGATAAAAAAACGGAAACTGTGCAGTTTGTAGGGTTGTCGAGAAAGCCTAAAACGATGGTTGTTAAAGTCACGGATGATTCTGGTCATTCTGCAGAAACATCATTGAAATTAAAACCTTATTTTGGGATGGAATCTTTTGTAAAGCTTGACAGCAGTCTATTCGTTTATCGCAATACCGTCACGCCCGGTGGGTTTATGAAAGAGGAAAAATATACAGATTCCACCGAAACAGAGGAGGAACGTGTAGCCAATTTGGGCGGTGAAGGCAATCCGTATGGTTTAACATCTTTCGATGAAGAGGCGACTGCTATTTTTGATGCAGATATGTATACAAAATTTATTCGTCCAAAGATGATAAGATATAAAGATACTTATTATGCAACACGCGCCAGCGTCGTGGCGGCTGCTCGCTTTTTGGTTTTGCAGTTCCCTTATGACATTCCTTATTCTCAGGGTGGTGCATACGATGTCGTTACCGGTCGCGGCCATTATATCTGGGCATTCTGGGCTAAGGATGGCAATTTAGATGCAGATAAAACAAATTCCTCGGATGTTGCTGTCTTTGGACTCAATCTGACACCAAATGCTTATAATTCTTCGCTCACTCATGTCAGTCAGCGCGATACGAATAAACCATGGGGAACTTACAACGACAATATTAAGGACTTCGATCTTACCAAATATCCGGGGCGTAATAATAAGTACAAATTTACCGGGCTGGAATGTTCTGGTTTTGTCACCTGGGCATTGCGAAATGGGCGCATGGGACTTGGGGATTGGCTGACTACAATCTTTTCCAGGGATGGTTCTTGTATCATCGATGGCAAAAAAGTAAGAAACTATCGATGCAAGACGCATGTGAACCATATGATGAGCCAGATTCCTAAAAATGACAGCGGCAATGCCTGGGGGCAATCCAGTTCCAATAGCTACAATGTTTTGAATTCTGCATATGAAAAGTTGAATCTCTTACAGGATTCCGATTTTAAACAATTGGATGGCAAAGATGAGGCAACTGTTCAGGCTATTTTGGATGATGCAAAAGCTGGTGATCTTTTGTGGCTTGGAAAATATATTAATGAACAAGAAGGAACGTATGCCAATGGCCATATTGCCATGGTCATTGGGTTAAAACGTGATAAAAATGGCAAAGTGACTGAAATCGATGTAGGTGAGGCTGCTGCAGAAAGCGGAAATAAACTGAACCGATGGACAGTTTCAAAATTTGTGACGAATTCTGCCTGGGTCGCGAAAGCCAAAGGTAAAAATGCTTCTTTCCTCATAAAGATGGATCATGTTTATAATTATTTTACGGACAAATATAAAATCACGGATGAAGGTAAGAAGAGCGACTGTAAAGATGGCGTAAAATCAGGAGGAAACTGTTATCTCT
>JAGACY010000418.1 GCA_017613855.1 Pseudomonadota bacterium | reverse complement strand
TCGCCCATTTCTCTCTATCGCTTTCTTCTATTCTGTTTTCAAAGTTTGCCGCCGAAATGTCATCCATCCCGTTGGCGAGGCGGGCTTATACGCGCAATGAAGTCGAGAGTCAAATTCTTTTTTCAAAAAAATGATTTCATTTAAGAGGAATGATTCAATCGCAAGTTGATTTCTGTTTTTCAATAAAAATGGAGTATTAAGGGATGAGGCATGAGAGATGAGAGCCATTCGAATAAACTTGCCCACTCCCCCTAAAAATCAAATACAAGCAGGATTCCATTCTCTGTCGTTGACCACATTTATGGAGGATTCAATGAAACGATTTTTTAAAGAAAACGCAGTGTTCACGGCGGTTCTTATGACATTAATCGTTGGCTGTTCAGAGGATTCAAAGGCTCCGAACAGCCAGGATTCGGGCAGCGCGGAATGTGATTGTAAGACCGGTGACCATTGCGATGAGAATTCTTTGGCCAAATGTGGGTCGGTTTGCCCAGAAGAATGCGACAACGGGTGCGACGAAAACGGCAAATGCAAAACAGTGTGTCCGGAGGAATGCACCGAAGGATGCAACGATGACGGAACCTGCAAGGCTGTATGTCCGGAGGAATGCACCGAAGGATGCAACGATGACGGAACCTGTAAGGCCTCGTGTCCTGAAGAATGCGATAGTGGGTGCGACGAAAACGGCAAGTGCAAAGCGACGTGTCCTGAGGAATGCAACGAAGGATGCAACGATGACGGAACCTGCAAGGCCACGTGTCCTGAAGACTGCGATAGTGGGTGCGACGAAAACGGCAAGTGCAAGACGACGTGCCCAGAGGAATGTGACGAAGGATGTGACGATGACGGTAAATGTATTTGCCCGGAGACATGCCGTACGTCATGCAATGACATGGGGGTATGCCAATGTTCCGAAGCCTGTCCCGGGGAATGCGGCGAAGATGGGGCGTGTTTATGCCCCGAAACATGCCTGTCTTCGTGCGATGTCAATGGCGCGTGCCAATGTCCCGAGATTTGCCCGGACCGCTGCGATGGAGCCGGTGTATGCATCACAAAATGCGGCGAAGAAATTATGGAGGCTATCTGGTTCGACTATACGGAACTGGACTTGCTCAAGCCTGGCTCCACAGGGCACACCTCGTACAACATGCCATTGCATTTTAAGACTAACAAAAAAACCTACACATACGCCGATTTGCCGTGCAAAGACGATGTCGTTCTAGAGACACTCGATCCTTCGATAGCCACCGTGGCGAAAAATGACAAAGACCCCAAGGCACCGACGTTTAAAGCGGTTGCCCCGGGTACGACCACATGCGTCGTCAGCATCAAGGACCAGCCAGGAGTGACCGGAACCATGAAGCTGCACATCATCAACCTGGATGCACTTAACGGGGATATCACCGAGAATGTCGATGGTAAATACGTACATCTATTAAAGACGCCAATAACGCTGCAATCAGGAGGATTTTCGCAAGGATTCGATTTTTATGACGAAAACGAGCAATACTTTACGCGGCTCACCGGACCGACCCCGAGTTATACGATGGTAGTGAACGGCAAAGCCGGAAACGTCAAATATACCAGCACCCGAACGAATGTCCTGATCTTTAAGAATGATGGGGAACACAACACCGCGGCAATGACATTCCACAATGCGGGGCATGGCCAAAACCTGAGTGTCGAGCATACCGAGGATCAGGACTACCTGTGGTTTGCCAACTTTAACACGCTGACATGCACCAAAAAGAGCGATACCGAACAAGAGTGCAAAGGTACGGATATCCATTCACAAACCATCTCGCGCGTGCCGTGGCAGGAGGGGGTATCGTTTTATCCGAACCAGGTGCCCGAGAATTATTATTATGTTGGCAAAGAGAAGGAATACCATCACTTTTTGGAGCCGGGCCTGGACACCAAGAACAACCTGTTTGCCTTTAAGGACAAGATGTGTGTGATAGGGGATGACGGCAAATGCCCGAATACCAAAGAAACCGTGCGCATCTACAACCTGGATACCGTCAAGGCGCTCAAAGCTACGCAGGTGACGTTCCCCAAACCATTCACCTATCTGGACAATTACAACAGCCTGAATACCGGCGTGGTTTCAGCCATGGTCAAAGATCTTTCAACGCTCAAGCCAATACATGAGTTCACCAAGCGCGTCGTTCCGATCCAGGGCATGGAGTACGAAAATGGCATTATCTATACAATACCGCGCATGCCCTATCTTCTGGAAACCAAGGAAGGAAAAGAACAGCAGTATTCCTATCGTTCGATGCTCCCAATCTTTGTGTATACTTACGACGGCGAACCCATCGGCGGCAAGGATGCCATCAAAGACACGGCGATGAACAGCAATGGTGGTGAGGAGTACGTCTACTTTTTAGGTGCCCTCAAAAAGACGAAAGTGTTCGTCGACACTGAACAGAATTCTTCTTGTGGCAAGAAGAACTGCCACGGAGAAAACAACAGATATTGCGAATGTGAGCAATACTTCATGGACAATGAAAAGATCGATCCGATGTTCCACTTTACCGAAATTGACGAGTCTGGCGAGTATGACATGCAGCCAACGGGATTTTTCGAGCCCGAAGGCATCCGGGCTGCCAACGGCAAGCTCTACCTGAACCTGATGGTTGGCTATAAACGCAAGAGCGAAAGTGGTACGACCAAAAGCGTCCATCGGCAGGCGACATTGGTGTATGACCTGACGAAAAAGTGAGACATGAGCAATTGCCATGGGCAGTTGTTGATTCAATAAAAAACAAAAACCGCGTATGCGCCAGCAGCGCATAGCGGTTTTAGCGAGGCGTATTGAGCGCAGCGAAATAGCCGCGCCACCACAAAATCATGGTACCTTTTCATGCCATTTCGTTGTATCATTAATATAAGGCCTTATGGTCTTTTTTTATTTCCAACTTTGAGGAGCATTTCATGATTCCGCAGCATCATTACGTTTCCTGTGTCGGTTGTGGTACACGCGTTCACGCTTACGATTTAGAGACATTTTCATGCCCAAATCGGGACTGCATGCCAAACGTCAATCATGTTCTGCAAAAGAAACATGTCATTACGCAGCAGATATGGCAGCGCAGCAAGCTCGAAGATTCGAAGAATCCCTTCATCCGCTATCGTCATCGTCTGCTGGGTTATCACCGCACCATCAATTCCAACCATTCGGATATTGATTACATCGAAAAGGTTTCGCGCCTGGATGGTGCACTTCAGGCCATCGACGGCACGGGGTTTACCGAAACGCCGCTCACGATTGAACCGGAACTGGCAGATGCCATCGGTTTTGATCCGATGCAGAAATTATTTGTAAAAAATGAAACGCACAATGTTGCCGGTTCGCACAAAGCACGTCATTTATTCGGCATTCTGCTCAATTTATCGGAAGATGCCCTCCATCGCCCATTTGCCATTGCCAGCTGCGGCAATGCAGCGCTTGCGGCAGCCGTTGTCAGTAAAGCCGCCGGTGCGAAGCTCGAAGTCTTCATTCCGACAGATGCCGAAGAAAGCGTCGTCGAACGTCTCAAAGCCCTCGGAGCAACACTTCACATCTGCGAACGCCACGAAGGTGAACTCGGCGATCCATGTTATCTGTGCTCACTCGAAGCCGTAAAAAATGGTGCCATTCCTTTTACCTGTCAAGGACCGGACAACGGGCTGACCATCGAAGGAGGCGAAACACTCGCTTATGAGCTTTTCGACCAATGGCGAGAGAACAATCACGCATGCCACCACATGTTCGTACAGGTCGGCGGCGGTGCACTCGCATCGAGTTCAGCACAGGCACTCGCAGAAGTCATGCGCCACGAGCCACTCCCCACACTTCCGCGTTTCCACACGGTTCAAACACGCGGGGCCTTCCCACTCGCCCGTGCTTACGACCGCATCGTCAAAGTCATCGACGCACGCCTTAAAGGACAGGAAATACCTTCATTTAAACCGTATGAAGATGATCTCTCGGTCGGTGTCCGCGCGGCTGCTCACGATGTATCCGCCATCGAGCAACGGCTCATTATGGCCGACTGCATCCGATCAGCATGGGATTCCACTGCAGTCCAGTCGGCAGTTCGATATGCCGCCGCGAACAAACCACTCTTTATGTGGCCCTGGGAATCGGCTCCTCACTCAATCGCGCATGGTATTCTCGACGACGAAACCTACGACTGGTATGCCATTATCTGCACGATGTTCCGCACGGGCGGTATTCCTCTTGTCGCCGACGAAGATCATCTCAAAGCTGCGCACGATCTTGCCCACTCCCATACAGATATTACCCCGTCTGCCACGGGCAGTGCCGGACTCGCCGGACTGATGCTGATGAAAGAAGCCAACGCCATTGCCGATTACGAAAACGCATGCATCTATTTTACCGGTATTGAGCGTTAATTCTTATTTGCCCAGCCTATTGCATACGGCTGGGCGCCCAGGCTATTGGCCTTTAGCCAATACGCCTGGGCTTTTTTTTCACAAAATCACAGTTTTTTGGCCGTTTTTCCGAAAAAGTGCCCATATATAGGTTATCGATTCCAAATCATCCCCCGAATGGAGCCTTTGTATGTGTGACACTCAAACAACGACGTCCAAACGAACTGCCAAAGACTGTCTGTTTACCGATTTATTCTCAGATCCCAAATACGTATGGCAGCTCTACAAGGCATTGCACCCCGAGGATAAAACCGCACGTCCAGCCGATCTAAAAACGGTAACAATCAAAAGCATCCTCGCGGACCATCCTTACAACGATCTTGGATTTCGGGTCGGCAACCGCCTTTTAATTCTCGTAGAAGCGCAAAGCACCTGGACTCCCAACATCCTGATCAGATCATTCTGCTACGCGGCACAAACTTATGTAGATTACTTTTCTGAATTGGGAAAGTCATTATACGAGAACGTCAAAGTTGAACTTCCCATGCCGGAACTGTATATTCTCTTTACGGGCAGGCGTAAGCATAAGGTACGCTTTATTTCGCTCAGAGAGCATTTCTTTAAAGGCAAAAGATGCGATATTGAGGTAAAAACAAGAGTCATTTATGCAGGGAAAAAGGGAGACATCATCTATCAGTACATTACCTTTTGCAATGTACTCGATCAGCAGGTCAAACTGTATGGCAAGTCACGTAAGGCATTGCAGGAAACCATCAGGATTTGCAAATGCAAAGCCATTCTGGATGAATATCTCAAGACCCGGGAGAAAGAACTCATGAACATCATGACGGCATTATTCGACCAAGAGGAAGTCACCAGAGCACTCATCGAAGCAAAAGAAGCGAGAGCCGAACAAAAGTGAAAAAAAGAGGGGATAAAAGAGGGAAAAAAAGAGGGGATAAAAGAGGGGATAAAAGAGGGGATAAAAGAGGGAAAAAAAGAGGGGATAAAAGAGGGAAAGCTACAAATGGCAATTCAATTATGTCAATCATTTGGAAAGTCATTCACTGAAACACGGCAATATATTCTGGTCGAATTAAAGTTAAACGACAAGCAGACTGACGAAGCAATGAAAACCTATTGGAAGGAAAAATCATGAACATCATGACGGCATTATTCGACCAAGAGGAAGTCACCAGAGCACTCATCGAGGCAAAAGAAGCGAGCGTTTGCAGCTATATGTTGAAGCATTGTGACTTCAATAGAGCTTAATGAACTTTTCCACAGAAACTCAGCAGATTCATAAAAAAAATGTTTACACAAAACCATAAAATTGAGAGTATCCAAGGCTGTCAGGTGTGTTAATTAGTCTTTGGCTTTATTTATTGCTTTTCATATTTGGTTTTATCGGGTGTTGTTATGATCAAAAACGAGCTGATTAACAGTATCAGAGAGCAGATCGGAGGCATAAGTGCCAAAGAACTCTGGTCATATATTACTTTTATTGTCGAAGAGATTTCGCAGGCGTTGGAACGCGACGAAAGCATCAAGATCACCAACTTTGGAGTTTTCGAAGCGCGACATAAGAAGGAAAGAATCGGGCGAAATCCCAAAACACTGGAAGAAGCAACGATTTCAGCAAGACGAGTCATCCGATTTCGTGCAAGTGAAAATGTCAATGCACTTATCAATGGCGACGAAGAATCCACAAAAGATTCTTTCGATGTCGAATAATCTTGTTTTCCGGCTCGCTTTTGAACGATAATAATATCTCTGTGCTTATCGCACGGTGCTAATATTAGCCATGGAAGGCTAATCGTTTATTGCCATCCGCATGGATGCGCACATCAGGGGTTGATGTATGGCAATTACAGCAGATCGAAAGTCTTTTTATAAAATCGGTGAACTCTCCAAATACCTCGGTGTTGAGCCTTCTGTGATTCGGTATTGGGAATCACTGTTTACAGATATTCGTCCTGAAATCACGGGGACTAATCGCAAGCTTTATACGAGAAATGATCTCGAAATGCTCGCCGTGATTCGATATCTCGTCAAAGACGCACAATTTTCGATTGACGGTGCCAAACAGAGAATTGCAGAACTCAAGCACTCCGGCGACTTATCTGAATTGAAGGTTGAACTGGTCGAATATAGAACCACATCCGACAAAATAGTTGGTTCATTGGCCGCGCTCAGCCAGCTTGTTGCGAATAAAAAGCGGGCTCAAAAAGCGGAAGCAGAACAAGCCGAATCGGAAGCAGCCACCTCTGCTACAGCAAAAGATTCCGAACCAATTCATGCAGAAAATGAACTGCAGAATGTTCAGGATGAGCTCAACTTCAAAAATGAAGAAATTGCTTCTATCGAAACAGCACTCAACAATAACCAGGATGAACTCAGTCTTTTGCGTCAAGAATTAGAAAAATGCCAATCCGAATTGATTTCTGCGCGTTCCGATTCTGAAGCAAGTCAGACCGAAATAGACATTCTGAAGC
>JAGACY010000417.1 GCA_017613855.1 Pseudomonadota bacterium | reverse complement strand
TTTTTCCCATAAAGGGAGGATTACCTGACATCCACTCAAAAATGGAAGCGCCCAGGGAATACCAGTCACAGGCACTCGTCAGCATCATTTTTTTACCAAAAGCCTGCTCCGGTGACATGTACAATGGCGTTCCCAATGCCATCCCCTCTTCATGATAGGGATGCCAGTTGCCATCGATTGTCGAAAGTGCAAAATCGACCAATCGAACTTCGAGCGACTTATTCACGAGAATATTAGCGGGTTTGATATCCCGGTGCACAACACCCGCGCTATGAATCAAAGACAACTCTTTGATGAGCTGTTCGAGAATGTAGCGCACCTGCCACCAGTCTTTGTAAGTATCCATCAGATTATCGAGTGACTCCGAGGCAAGATATTCTACAAAGATATAAGGGTGATTGAGGGCATCGACATCAAAGTCGATGACGTATGCCATACACTTATCGAGCCCCTGTCTGACCAATTCCTGTGAGGCTTCGTACTCGCGCTCGAACTGCCCCAGAATATATCGATTATTGGTTGCCGATTCATGGGAATACTTGACGAGAAAAGGAACATTAACGGGCGGATAAATCCCCAGCCACAGATCACTCACTCCACCTCGGGCTATGCGCTTCATGAGCTTGATATCTGCCGGAGAAACCCCACGCAAAGCATTGAGAGTCTTGTGTTCCTGTGTCATTTTTAATGCCCAAGAAAGGAAAAAAAAATGGGAGCAGCAATTTAACCACTACGCCCATTTTAAAGTCTACAATTTTTTTTCTTTTCAGTCTATTTATGAAATGCACATCTTTTTCATAAAGCGTCCCAATCATCCAAGTTGGAAAGATCGAGATTGGAAAAATCCTTCATTCCGCTCTCTGATTTGCCATTTCCAAGGTGATCAGCAACATTCGAAAGCTTGCTCACTAAATCACTCAGAGATTCCCCCTGATCCTTCGAAGTGTCCAAAGTCCCAAGAGAAAGCCCCATATCCAAATTGGATGTGTCTTTTTTGGTACTCTGATTCATATCCGATGATTTGACGGGAGAACTATCAACTGCCTTCAACGAACTGCTTTCTTTCTCTGAGATTTTGCTCTGCCGTGCATTCACCGTATTGAGTTTTTTGATAACTTCATCGATCGCTTCATTGCTCGTTGGCAAAGCCATCGGGGATTTATAGTTTGCATCAAACATCATGAGGCGCTTTTCAGCGAGCATCATTTGGGCACGCGCAATCAGATAAATTTTATGGTTATTATCTGCGCGTTTTTTGGACTGCTGCATGATGCGCTCTGCTTTGGCAACATCATTTTTAAGCGCTCGGTTGGAATCCGCAACCGCTTTTTTAGCTTCATCCACCTGTGCTTTAAAGTCGCGTTTAAAGGCATCCAATTCACCGCGAACATCTTTGAGCTCAACTTTAAGTGCAGCATTCTCGCGTTCGAGTTTTTCATTTTTCTTATTGTCATCTGCGGTGGCATCCACTGCATTATCCGCTTGCTTTGCCGTGTTATCACTCGCTTCTGAGATCAGTTTTTCGAGGACTGCAATTTGAGATTTGGCACTCTCGAGCGAAGCAGTCAGATCTTTTTTAGCTTCGCGCAGTTCAAGGAGTTCATGCTGATCCTGCTCAGTGGATTCATTCGAAGTGCGGGCATCTTTGCGAAGCGTTTTATTGTCTTTCGAAAGATTGTAATTTTTCTCTTTAAGTTTGGCATTTTCCTCTTCGAGATTTTTGACCTTTTCCTGAAGATCCGCAACGACAGGTGACTCCTGTGAGCTCTGAGATTTTGAGCCTTTGGATTTTGATTTTTCAGGATTTTTTTCTTTCTTGGCCGGTGTTTTTACACCGCTTTCGGATTCTGCTTTGAGCTTAAGACGTTCATGATCTTCGGCGAGTTTGTCATATTTTTGTTTGAGCGGCTTATAATCGTAGAGCAATTTATCGTAGCTCTTGATCTTATAGACATAGTAGACGACAAAAATCACAAGCAAAATGAGGACGACAACAAAAGCAAGCTGATAATTCATGGCGAAAGGAAAATCCTTTTAAATGCATGACCAGACATGGGAGTTCAGGGTATCGGCAGTGCAAAGCCCACGTTCTGGAATGCATAAAAAATGAATGCATGCCGATTTTATAAGAGTTATGACACGAACTGAGAAAGTGTCAACTGATTCAGGCAGCGGCGTATGCAAATAGCCGCTGCGGCGACGCGTATCGGTTTAACCGATAGCGGCGCACAAAGACAAATACAACACAAAGATGATTGCATTTCTACGCACAATCACTTATTTACACCGCGCTTTTGTGTTTTGAGGTGTAGATATGCCCAGACTAAAGTATTTTTCATCATCCGGAAAATGGGAAGAGTATGAACTCGGGGAACACACGACGATAGGACGTCACCCCGATCAGAACCTCCAACTGCTCGATCGCATGATCAGTAAGGAACATGCTGAAATCACGCGTCGAAGCGATGGACATTATGAACTCATCGATGTCGGCAGCCGCAATGGCACGACTTTAAATGATGAGTCGGTCGAAGTGCCTAAAGTTTTACGCGACGGTGATGAAATCGGCCTGGGAAACCATATTCTTAAGTTTTACGAATCCCCAAAAACTTCTGTACACGAATCCAGCGAAGATAAACACTCTATCAGCAGCAACCCGACAACTGAAGTCGATACGCCCGCGCTGATGGAGCATTTGAGCGGTGTTTCTGTGATTTCTTCTATTCGAAAGCGAATTTCCGAATCGAAATTCCTGCCCGAAAGTGAAATTACCTCCGAAGCGGTTCTTCGAAGTGATTACGAAAAGCTCAGAACTGCTGCAGAAATGTCTGCCGAGGCCGCAACCGTCTTCGATTTTGATCGTTTGCTCGAATTGATTGTCGATAAAGCATTTGAGTTGTTCAAAGCAGACCGTGTTGCCATCCTCTTGCGGGATGCTTCCGGCAACATGAAAACCAGACTCGCGGTAGACCGCAAAAAACGCCCGATTAAACGATTTAAGATTTCCGAGACACTGCTCGAAGAAGTCATTTTCGAAAAAAGTGCCGTACTTTCGGGCGATGCACTTCAGGATCAAAGGTTCCAATCTTCGAATTCGCTCATCGTCGACAATGTCCGGTCGACCATGTGCGTCCCACTGCTCTACCAAAACGAAGTTCTGGGCGTCATTAATCTCGATACCCAGCTCATGACCGGTGCCTTCGAAGAAAAAGATCTGATGATTCTGACGGGGTTTGCACAACAGGTTGCATTTACCATTCAACGAGGAAAGCTCATTGAGGAAATGCGCCAGAATGCAGTCATTCGGGATAATCTTAGCCGTATCATATCCCCCCATCTCATCAACGATGTCATGAGTGGAAAAATCGAGCTGCAAAAAAGCGGCCGATTGACCAATTCGACCGTTTTGTTTGCCGATATCCGCGGATTTACGCATATGACGGAACAGAGCACACCAGAAGACATCGTCAAAATGCTCAATGCATTTTTCGAACGTATGGTCGAGTGTATTTTCAAACACGAAGGTGCACTCGATAAATTTGTTGGGGATGAGGTCATGGCATTTTGGGGCGTCAGTCTTTGTCTCGAAGATCATTCCAAACGCGCAGTTCTGTGTGCACTCGATATGATGAAAGCGCTTGATGCACTCAACGAAGAACGCGAAGCCGACGATCTACCTCCGCTTCACATCGGCATCGGCATCGCCACAGGTCCGATGATTGCCGGCTATATGGGATCCACACAGGCCATGAGCTATACAATTATCGGTGACACCGTCAATTTGGGTGCACGTCTGTGTGCAGCCGCACATCCTGGCGAGATTCTCATCAACGATGCAGCATGGGAAAATGTCAAAGAGGATGTATCCTGCCTTGCATTGCCCCCAATGATGGTTAAGGGCAAACAGGATTCTGTTCATATTTACCGCGTCAATCCTGTACAGGAATAAGACGATTTAACCACACTTATGAGCAATACCGTTGATTCAAAAACAGATTTAGTCAAGGCAGATCCTGCCCAGGAACCTGTGCAGCTTGACACACTCAAGCCGACGCGTTTCGGCATGCTGATGCGGTTTTCTCTATTTGTGCGCGTCCTCTCTGCATTGATTTATTCCCGCGTCGTCCATGAACCAACACAGGTTCAGGAAATACTTACAATTCCTAAGAATGAAGCCATTGTCTATTTGCTGGCATCCGAAAATAGGCACGACTATCTCTTCCTGAATGATCTGTGCCTCAAGATGGGAATGCCGCTGGCCTATACTAGCAACGGCCAGAGCAAATTGCGCTATTCGACCTGGGGACGGCGCATTCTGGAGCTTTTTTCCAAACGAAAAGAGAAACCTACCCCCCAGGAAATCGCCGAATGCATTGTCGAACGACGCCCCATCCTCATTTTCCTCAATCAGTATGGTATTTTCGAATCCCGCAATGCCGGGCGTACCGAAGCCATCTTTGATGCCATCGAAGAAGCCGCAAAAGCCAACAACATTCGGGTTCATTACTTTCCCGTTGGCATTATCTGGGAAAGACGCGCCGAAACCTATCGGCACACGCTGTTCAACGAACTCTACGGTACACCGACCAAACCGAGTTCTATTCGACGTTTTCTGTCTGTTCTGCCCAGTGTTCTTCAGCTTTTCTTCCAAATCGGAAAACCACTCTGCCTCATTCACCATGTCGACATTGCAGAGAATAAATTCAGTTCCGGAGCAGAGATTCGCCGTTTTATGAACGACGAAATCGATGCCATGCATACCCAGGTCAACGGCCCAAAAGTCAAGCCGCATCAGCAGCTCCTGCGCGAAATTATCGAATCTTCTGCTTTTCAGCAGGAATTGCGCATCATTTCTCAGGAAACATCCAAATCTCAGGAAGAACTCTCCATCGAAGCCCGCAAAATCCTCGAAAAAACGGCTTCCAAATTCTCCCTGCTCATGTGCAAAGTCTTTTGTACCGTGCTCACCCCCATGTGGAGCACTGTCTACAACGGCCTGTACTACGATTCCGAAAAGCTCAATGAACTTCGGGAATTGTCCAAAACACACCGGCTCGTGTTTATTCCAAGCCACAAAAGCCACATCGATTATCTCATTCTCAGCATCATCCTATTTCAAAACGGCGTACTTCCTCCCCATATTGCGGCCGGCGAAAACCTCAATTTTTCCATTATCGGCGGCATTCTCAGACGCGGCGGAGCTTTCTTCATTAAACGTTCTTTCAAGGGTGAACTGCTCTACACCGCATGCATCAAGCATTATATCGCCAAAATTCTGCATGAAGGCTATCCCGTCGAGTTCTTTATCGAAGGCGGTCGATCCCGTACAGGACAAGTCCTGCAGCCCAAATACGGCATTTTGCGCATGATTGCCCAGGCCGTCCAGGCCGATCCCAATCTTCCGGTCAAAATCATTCCCTGCGCCATTACCTACGAAAAAGTCATCGAGGATATGGCCTATAAGAATGAACAAAACGGTGCGGTCAAACAAAAGGAAAACATCACCAACCTCATCCGCACGACAAAACTGCTCATCAGTAAGTATGGTCAGATTTACCTGTCTTTCGGCGAACCTATCGACTTGAATGATGCCCTTCACATCACACCCGAGCACGCCATAAATGACGAAGAGATGACCGCATATATCGATTCCATGACCGTCGAACTCATGGAACGCATCAATCGCATTTCGACAGTCACGACGAGTGCACTCCTGACATGCGCATTGCTCAATGCCCCCAAACAACCGGTCAAATTCGACGATCTGATGAAAGAAGCCGCATTCCTGCTGGCTCTGCTCATCGATCGCAATGCCCTCATCTCGCCAGTACTTCAAACGACGCTTGCAGCCTCGCGTGCTTCGCTCTACGAGCCCCAAATCTCCGGTGAAATGCCCGCCATTCCCGATCTCGACGCATCGCTCAATCTCAATGTGTCGCCACTCATCGAGCCTCTCAAAGATCCCATCATTCAGACACTCAAACTCTTCAAATCCAATAAAACCATCACCCACAACAGCGACATGTCGCTCATTGAGATCGAGGACGCCCAGCGCCTGCAAATCTCATTCTATAAAAATATTCTCCTTTTCCCGCTCATCGACGATATCTATCTTTCGTGCGCACTGCGTTCCACAAACGAAAGGAGCAAAGCGTCAATACACGCTCGCTTTGCCGAAATTGCCGATTTCTTCTCGATCGAATTTCTCTCAGACCGTGCTCAGGAACGCGCCGAACAAACGCTTCAAACCTTCATAAAACGACACTGGGTCGAAGAAAAATCCGACAAAATCGAAATCATTTCGGATGCAGCAGAGGCAATACACAAGCTTTCGCGCTGTATGGCACATCACATCGAAAGCTATCAATGCGTTTATCACGCATTCGAAAACCTGACGGATATCATCGAAGAATCCAAATTCCTCAGCAATTTGCTCAACGCCGATGTCAGTGACGAAAATCACAACACGATTCCGGAATCGCGATCCAAAGTGATATACAGCCACGCTGTTCAAAAACTACAACAACAGAAAATTGCTGAGGCATTCTTCGAGCAGAGCGGCCGAAAGCATGCAAAATTCCTAAAGAAGATCAACGACTTAACACCAGAAATCCAGAATCTTTTGAAGGATATTTCTTTTTAGGCCGCGCTATCGGCCTGCGGCCAATACGCGCCGGCATTCTGGCTATGGACGGCTTTCAGCCGCCATACGCCAGAATTTTTTTTGTGCGCACGACTCAAAGCCACAGCGCCTGGTTCAGACCTTATCAACACGCTCGTCATAGTGCTGCATTTCATTATGCATTCATAATTATGCATTATGCATTAACGAATGCGTTAAACCTTCAAATAAAATGCAAGCATCGAGTTTGAACAGTTACCCCTCAAATAACGTCTTTTTCCATAGGATTGCCCTTTTATGACATTTATGTCATAATGAACAATTGCGGCGTTGGATGCCGTATTTTGGGAGATTATACATGAATCGAATCAAAGGCATCGCCTTAATTGTTGTACTCATAACTGCTTTAACGGGAGCAGTTTATGGCATTACTCAAAAAGCTCCGGATGTCTCAACTGCTTCCATCGATAATGATCATGCGCGCATGCATGATATCCTGCGAGAAAAATTATCCAATGCGGAATTCAGCATTTCTGCCCTGAGCAATGATCTTGCTTCAGACACCACACTCGTTCAGGAACTGGCAAGCGTCAGAGAAAAACTCTTAATCTCAACACCGGACGATTTAAAGAAAAATACCAGCAATAAGTGGAATATCGACGTTTTTAACGCACTCACGGAATGGAAAGATAAGAAGGATGCTGCCAGCAAAAACCGTTCATCGGCCGATAAAGGCGCAGCCGGCAACATGAATCTGACTCAGCCCATTCTGGGATGGTGGGGAAAAGCCCCCGATCTCGTCCTCGCATTTGCCTCTGTCCCTATGAAAGACGGAAGCATCGCATCCCTGCACATTGCTGAAGGCATCAAGGGAAAAGAATTTACTGCCGGCAAACGCTACGACGAAAGCTATCCGATTTTGGCCAGTGTCATTCAGAATAATCAACCACAATTTGGCCATTTCATTTGGAAAGACAGTATGTACATGGCTTCGGTGACCCCCGTTAATTCTGGGGATCAGCAAGTCGGTATGGTTGTCGTTGGCTATGAATTATCCAAAGACTCCCTGGCGAACTTTTCAAAAGCCATGCCCAAAGCGGTTGATCTTGGGTTTGTCTATGCCACACCGAAATTTGGAGATCAGACAGATCCCGCCAATGCAAAGCGCATGATCTATTCTGCACTGGACTTTAATACACCTGAAAAACGCCAAAACCTCAACAAAGCCCAGTTTCATAGCAATTCGCCCAACAGTCCGAATGCGACATCCGTCGCGTTTGATCAGATCCCCGCAAATACTGTCTATGTAGGCTCTATAGACGATACCAACATTGCGATGAGCCGTCTGCGTTGGGTATGGAATGAAAATGAAGAAACCGATCTGTATGTCATATCCAACTTAATGGATACCGATAACACCTCAAACAGAGGTTTGTTCATCCTCATTACAGGTCTGCTTGCCATGCTCGTCGGCAGCATTCTCATCGTTCTGCTGCTCAATTCAATGATTAGAAATATGCATCGCATTAAACGTGCCGTGGCGGACGCAATTACCTCTGGTGAGCCTGTCGATGCCGGCGCAATCGCCCTGCTTTTGGGCGGCAGTGAAGACGATTTCCCGCAGTACACCGTCAAACAAACCGAGGTTTCCGAAGAGGACAGAAACGAAAGCTGGACCAATATGATGATGGACTTCGAAGATGAGGCCAATGAAAAAGCCGATGCAGCACTGCCTGCCGAAGAAAAAGCCAGACTTAAAGCCGATGCTGATATCGAAGAAGCCAAGCCTCTCTATGAAGAATATATGAGACTTCGCAAAGAAAACCATATTGATACACCCATGGAGTTCGATAGTTTTGTCCGAAAACTTCAACGAAATGCAGCCAAAATCAAAGCCATCAGCCCGAAGACAGACAACGATGAGGCCCAGATCCACAGCGACCCGCCCAGGGTGCCTGTAAACTCATA
>JAGACY010000048.1 GCA_017613855.1 Pseudomonadota bacterium | reverse complement strand
GGCACGCGTAAAAGGGCGTATTTGCGGTGGCAGGCCGCCGCAAATAGCCCGTTCTCCTTAAAATATTATCAATGAAGGAAGAGTTGATAGGAGAAAGTCAGGATGGCACCGAGAGAAATATCCAATTTGTCGTCGGAATTCCAGCGCGGAAGTTTAGACCAGTAATTGCCAAGGTTGAGTTCCAAATCGAAACCAAGGGTAAGACAGTCGGCCACGAGCCACATGGCACCGGTCTGGAAACGAGCAAGCCAGCTGGCATCCATCATGCTTGATGTGTGAACATCTTCCGGATTGTCTGAAAAATCCTCATAGCGAGCTCCCAGGCCGATACCTGCACCCAAAGACATGACAAAACTGTCCGAAGTAGGCAGAAAACCTTTGACAAGCAGCATTAGGCCGCTGTTGGACGTTTCATCGGCAAAGTCATGTCTGTGGAACGGTCGGCTTGCGGAGGCAGTACTCCAAACGGTGTTCCAGGTGACTTCAAGGCCAATTCCCCAGTATTTGGCATGAATATCCAGGCCAATGCGAGCGGAATAGCCAGAACAAGGGTCGAGCAGGTCGATTGCGGGGCCTAAACCTAAATTGATACCCAGGCCCGTAGTCCAGCCAGATTCATAAACAGAAACTGTTATATCTTCGGAATCCGATATATCTTCCTGTGCGACGTCTTCCGGTTCTTCTTCGGTTGATTCCATATCAAGATTGATTCTTTGCGGCTCGGCAATATCATCGGCATACGCCGTGGCAGACAATAACGAAGCAGCTGCGATGCATGAACAGAATAATCGTTTCATATTATTCCCCCTCTGTAATGCCTGCGCAGTTTCCGCTATGTTTTATATAGGATTCCAGACATGAGCTGTTGTCGCTTGTGCAGCAGGCCTTAAGTGACCTTTCGAAATCCTGTGCCTTGTACAAATCACATTCATAAGTCTGAGGATTTGTATTGAGCAGACACCATGTATAGGCATTCGTGGGCAGGATGTATCTGTATTTGTAATTTATAATGGTAGTGTCGCTTTCATAATGATAGTAGCCACCCCATATCATATTCGATGAATCGGAGTAAGGATCATAGCTGTAGATTTCTGATGACTTATATTTATCAGCGGCTCGATTGGAGAATGACTGATCCAGTATTGGCAGCAGTAACTGTGTATCTTCGGCTGTCCAATCACTATATTGTGAAATGACATCACTGAGAAATGATGTTTTTAGCTTGTCTTTGAGCGGTGCACAGCAAGCAAAAGCCGCGTCAACATATCTATCGACTTCTCTGAGTTTACAATCATAATTGAGATCGTATTTTTTGTCGTAGGTCATGGCATTCAGACACATCTGCTCAAATGCATCATCTGTATGCGCAATTTCGGCATAATAGGTATATCCCGGGCAACACGGGGTCAGCTCCGGATCGCACCCCATGAACAGGGATGCACATGTCAGTATTGCTGAGAAAATACAAATGCGTTTCATATGAATAATTGGTGAAAAGAGTGTGAGAAAGGCATTCATGCACTGGTGTTTATGAATGTCCGCTACAACGGTTGAGGAGAGTCTTTATGATGATTTGGCTGGGGAATCTTCTTCTTTCACCAAATCCATCCAATCAGGCAAACTCGCTATTACCACAGAAATGCGATGTTTTCCACAGGAATGTGATGCATTTAAGTTTGTAGGTGTAGCATCTCATTTCTCTCGCAATTTTGCATCGTGCGATCTATGGTGAACTTCGTCGGGTTTGGGCCTGTCAGTAAGTGCAACCTTGTGAAACGCAAAGTACGGTTAACCAATGAATATATTAATCATAAACGGAAGTCCCAGAAAGAAAGGATTGACCTCGCAAATGCTCGATATCATGCGAGAAGAAGCGGAAAAGGACGGCAATGAAGTCAAAACCGTGATGACCAATGACCTGGCTGTTAAGCCCTGCATTGGCTGTAAAGTCTGTCGTACAAAGGGACAATGCGTTCACCCCGATGATGATGCACAGCGTGTCCTCAAGATGATGCAGGATGCCGATGCGATGATTATCGGCGCCCCTTGCTATTGGGGCAACATCCCGGGGCAAATGAAACTGCTGTTTGACCGTCTGGTCTATGGTATGATGCGGGACACACCACGTTTTCCCGAGCCGCTGATGAAAGGTAAAAAATGTATTCTCGTCAGTACCTGCACCACACCATGGCCGTTCAATATCCTGTTCAATCAGTCACATGGAGCCATTCGTGCTCTGCGCGAAATCTGTCATTATTCCGGCATTCAAATCGTTAAAACGCTCGAACGCGGCGATACTGCAAAACACCCTGAACTGACAGAAAAAGATAAACAAAAGTGCAGAAAGGCTTTCGCACGACTAAAATAAGCAGTGTGAAGAATTCTTTCTGCACCCCATCACGGCGATATCATGTTCGTGTTATTCACCAGGTTGTCAGTTTTGTAGGCATGCATCATAGCCTTCCTTGGCTGAACAATCACTGGCGCAGGCTCTATAGCCTTTATTTGCATCGAGCCATAACTTGCCTTCTTCACATTTTACTACCTGATACGAATAAGGAAAACTTTCATAAGAAGCGCTATATCTTTCATCGTATTGTTTGACACATATTAAATCATCCTGATTTTGGCATTCACCGCATACCGAATCGTATTCCTCCTCACTGCAGCTGTTCGGACCTTCTGCTTTTGGGCATATGCTCATGCAGGATACATCAATTCCCTTGATAGATTTGCACGATTTCTTCGAAAAGGTTCCATTAAAGCAGATATCGGCACTGCCAAGTTTACTGGCATCTTCTGTGCAATTCATATTGTTGCCGTTGACGCATGCACCGCATTTGGAATCACAGCCACCGTTGTTTGTGTCGCATTCCTTTTTGCAGGATTCATTCTTTTTGCAGGCATCCTTACATGTCGATTCTTTACAATCTTCACTGCATGTATTATTACTATCGCATTTAAAATAACACTGATAACATGCATCCGTCATTGCGCATGAAAACTGACTTGGGCAAAACTCTGATTTTGTTCCCCATTTACCGTCTTTGCACATAGTCGCGATTCCTGTACCTTCAGCATCATTTGTACATTTAGTAGAATCGCCGGTCAGGCATTCACCGCATTGTTTGTCCGCCGTACAGGATACCTTCCCGGATTCACTCGGGCATTCTACTTTTTTCTCAGACCATTGGCCATCCTGGCAAATGGTTACCATGCCAACGTTATTATTATCATTCTCGCAATCTTTGACCGCGCCGTCCTGACATTTGCCGCATGTGCCATCCTTGGTGCATGAGGAGTTATCCGCACACTCGGTTTCTTCTCATTTTCCATTCACACATTTGGAATACTTGCCGTCCGCACAATCCGTTTTCTCATCGCCGTCCGAACATTCGCCGCATTTATTCTCTGCATTGCATGAGGTATCGCCTTCACATGCAACTTCTTCCCATTTGCCTGCGGCACATTTTTTATATTTGCCATCCGCACAGGTATCATCAATTGCGTCATTTGTGCATTCACCACATTGGTTCTCTGCATTGCAGGAGGCATTGTTGTCACATGCGGTTTCTGTCCATTTGCCATCCACGCACTTTGAATATTTGCCATCGGCACAGTCGGCCTTGACTTCATCATTTGTACATTCGCTCTTATCTGAAGAGTCCGAGCCACATCCGGCCAACAGAATGGAGGCAAGTGCTATGGCGGTTAGGATATAATGTTTGATTTTTAATTTCTCCTTTAATTATCTTATTTGTGAAGTGCCTGAGCACCTATTTTTTTGTGTGAGGGGGCGGTTGCCCCCTGCGGCGCTATTTGCTGCGCAAATACGCGCCTACCCCCTCTGCGGGGACACCCCGCAACGCCCCGTCAAGCAATGACACAGGCATTACGGAAAATCAGCGGGTAAAGTTCACCCAGGTCGTATTCACCTAATTCAGCCGAAATCAGCGGCCAGATTAAGTGTGGGGTATTCTACCACATTGTGGTGGCGTATTCAATACAGGCTGCATGCGAAATGATACGTGCAAGCGGCACGCCCGTTGTATTTGCACAGACATGTTGGGGCGCCCCAGTGTGGTTGCCCGCATGGCGAGCACAAATAGCCGGGCGCAAATGGGCGTATTGGCGTGCGTGACGAATCATTTAACAATGGAACCCTTTGGTATAATGCGACCCATTATCCGCTGCTCGACACATTTCGCTTCAACATCAGATATCATTTGGCATTGCATGCGATTTTTACAAATCTCTTTGTATTCCCAAAAGCCGTTTTGACACTCCATAACTGCATTCGATTCACATTTCATCTGAGAATCTTCACATTCATCTCCTCCTATGGCGATATCACCGTCCAAACGCCCTACATCAACGCACTTGGGCTTTGGCTCTGTCAACCAATCTAAAAAGCCTGGTTCCGGGAATTCACATTCGTCTGGAGGTTCGCATTTTTCATAGAGTGTCCACTTGCCATCGATGCACTTGTAGATTTCATCACCATCACAAAGATATAGCCCATCTTTGCAGGGACCACCACCCTTACAAAATGTATTATTGTTGGCATAGTCCATGGTACAGTGTGCAGGTCTGCGGCATTCTTCCATCAATATCCAGTGATGATTCACACATGTATAGCGATTATTCGATAGACAAATCTTATTTCCTTCCTCGCAGTCCGTGTTTTTGCGCACGTTAGTATCTGCTTTGTTGTTTTTCGGATCGATGTTGTCTGCGTGCTGGGATATTTTCGGTTTTAAGATTTCAAAATGTTTTAATATCTG
>JAGACY010000416.1 GCA_017613855.1 Pseudomonadota bacterium | reverse complement strand
CCGAAGCGGAAACCGACGGCAACATTCGGACCGGCATAGCTCAGCTTATCGGTATCAATCTTATTATCGAGATCACGTTTCTCAGCATACGGAGTCTTCTCAAGACCAAACTCTTTGTAATAGCTGAATGCTACACGCAGGTAGAGAGCAAAAATGTCGCAAAGATAGAAACGAGCTTCAACAAACGGACGGAGCAGCAGTCCATGACCATCCATATCATTGACTTTGCTGTCAAGCCATGAATAACCATAGCCAACACCAATACCTACTGCAAATTCATAGAAGGAACGACGAACGCTGAAAGCTGGTTCCAAACCGCCGTAAGCATAGTTAAAGCCAGTATCCGTAATATAGAGCGACTGCCAACCACCAAAAACGCTCAAACGGAAGCCTTCAACTGGTGTAAATTCGATATAAAGCTCATGCTCTGCAACGAAGTTAACATCAAAATAATTCTGTCTCGCTGGAACGAGAAGATAATCATTCCAATTCGACATATCAGTAAAGGTCATACCATACTGGAGACCAATACCCCACGAGGGTTTGAACTGATAAGAACCATTTGCGCTCACACGCTTTTCACTTGTGCTGGCGTCACCATCATCTGCCATTGCGGTATTTGCAGAAAAGAGTGCAATCACTGCAGCAACCATCAAATATCGAAGTTTTTTACCCATAACACTTCCTAAGCAAGGCCCTTTACTTCAGGGCGTTATTAATTTTTTCCATTGTTTGCCCAGCACTTTGGCCTTATAGGCAAAACCATGACGAAACATTGTACACCGAATTTATTCAATATGCAAGTTCTGAAGTTCAGCACTTCAAAAACAGCAATTTTGCCCTCAATCTTTAGGTCTGGAAACAGCTGCTGGCAACATCCAGCATGCCTTCATGTCAATATTCCATGTTTTTCATTCAAACATGGAATGAAAGAAGATACTGAATGTGCCTCATGACATATCCAATATACCTTTACACCTTTTTTATATTTTATATCAATAAAATTTAAAAATTTTCAAGGTATCGCAATTACACCACTCTATTTTCCGCGCGTATACGCTCAATTCAGGCATCCAAAACCCTGCCAACCAAGTCGTATTCGGACGATTCCACCACCTCTACTTGAACAAAATCCCCAATATTCGCCATATCCTGATCGCATGTTTCATACGAAAGGTAAACCTGACCGTCAATTTCCGGGGCCTGCCCGTAATACCTGCCCTCGAGCACCAATTCATGCTCCTCGCTATACCCATCCACCAAAACTGTCAGTTCCTGACCAATCATTTCAGCCATTTTTTCTGCATGAATTTCCTGCTGCACAGCCATCAAATGATCACGACGCGCTTTTCGCTCTTCCTCCGGAATCTGCTCCTCCCTATCCCCTGCAGACGTCCCGGGTTCCGGCGAATAGTCAAACACACCAAGCCTGTCAAAACGGATTTCACGCATCCAGGCCTCCAATTCTGCAACGTCGTCCTCTGTCTCACCCGGATAACCCGCAATCAGAGATGTCCGCAATACCATGCCCGGAATTTCTCTGAGTTTATGCAAAAGCCGATCCTGAGAATCCCGATCAATGTGCCTGCGCATATCATCTAATAGATGCTGAGACACATGCTGCAGCGGAATATCCACATAAGGCAGAATTTTCCCTTTTCCCACGCGCTCAATCAAAGCATCCGAAAAATTCCAGGGATAGGTATACATGAGACGAATCCATTCGATTCCGTCAATCGGTTCAATGGCATCCAACAATTTTAAAAGACCATCCTCCATGCCCAAATCGCTGCCATACCCCGTCAGCTCCTGGGCCACAAGAACGAGTTCTTTTACCCCACTCTCAGCAAGCATTTTTGCCTCTGTGACAAGGCTGTCTATCGGACGTGAAATCTGTTTTCCACGAATGAGTGGAATCACGCAGAAGGAACAACGGCGATTGCACCCTTCAGAAATTTTCAGATACGAATAGGACTGTTTTCCGGCCAGTTGGCGCGATAAAAAGTAATCCGTATCCGGATCGACATATTTCGGTGCTTCCAAAGCACGAACTATTTCATTCAGCTCATTGGTCTGAACAAACGCATCCACCTCGGGTAAAGATGACCGCAAATCAGCCATTTCATTGCGGAATCTCGAAGGCAAGCACCCCGCAACGATCAATTTTTTGCACCGTCCCTGCTTGTAATCTGCCGCTTCGAGAATCTCATCGATCGATTCCTCTATCGATGACTGCAAAAACGCGCAAGTGCTGATTAATATGGCATCCGCTTCTTCCGGGTATGCCGTCAATTTCCACCCCTCTTTCCTCAAAAGCCCAAGCATTACCTCACTATCGACACGAGCCTTGGGACAGCCCAGTGATATTAAATGCAATTTTTTCATTTTTTTTCCTTATGGTCTTACGAATATCGTGCCCCTTACGGGTGTGTCCTGTTCGGGTTATTCACTATTCACTATTCACTATTCACCAATGGGAGTATCAATCCAATTGGCTGCCATCACATTCTCATCCATCAAATAAGGGAATTACACCATGAAGCGCAATTTACTCTTTATTCTCTGTCTTGCATTCGTCCTGATTTCCTGCGCCAATACTTCAAACAAGATCAACTCGGCAACTCAGTCTGCGCAAATGGAAGAGGATGAAATGGATGAAGATGATTCCTCCGAAGACGTCGATAAATACGCCAATATCGATTTACCCCCGTTACACGCTGCTTGCAACCACGATGTGATTGACAAAGACCTCGTGCGAAAACTCGTCGCTGAAGGCTACGACATCAACGAATATGCCATCGACAGCATGACTCCGCTCCGGCTTGCCTGCAACCGCAGCCACATCGATAAAGAGGCCATAAAATTGCTCGTGGAGCTCGGCGCTCACACTGGAACGATTGAAATCAATCGATACTCTTATGCGTATTCCCCTCTGAAACATGCATGCGATCGCAGTGATATCGATGCAGATGCCCTGCGATTGCTCTTTGAACTCGGCGCCAAGCCCGAAAGCTGGATCGAGGAAAGAGACGGCACCGCGCTGATGGCGGCCTGCAATCGCAGTAAGATCGACCTCGAAGCCGTCAAAGTATTGATAGATCATGGTGCCAGTCTCAAAGCAACCGACAATAGAGATCGTTCACTCGCCATGATGGCACTGGATCATAAGCATTACAGCAAGGATGCCATAAAACTGCTGCTCGATTCCGGCCTCGATGTGAATCGAGGCAATGGGCCAACCCAAAACAAGCTCATTACGATGGTCGTGCACGATCTGGAGCTGACGAAGAAAGTCATCGAAAGCTCTTTGGAACGCTCGCAAACAAAATCCACCAAGCCGTTTTCAGAAGATGCAATGCAGTTTGTCGAAACGACCATGCGGAATTCCCCTGAATACGATGAAGCCATGATCGCCAGAGTTAAAGAAAAAATGGCGCAGGCCGGCAAAACACCATCATCCGAACAGAATCCGCTCCTCTCGGTGGATGAGGAAGGCACCGGCGTACTGAGCTATGCCGCAGCCTGGGGAAACAAAGATGTCGTCAGGTATTTGCTCGACCATGGCTTATCTGAGGACATCAACAAGCCAAACGAAAAAGGCCTGACGCCCCTCTTTTTTGCTGCCTATTCGGGTAATCTTGAAGTCGTCAAAATGCTCGTCGACGCAGGCGCAGATATTCGCGCCAAAGACAATGCCAATCGCAACGTACTCGCTGCTGCCTGCCGCGGGGAACATAACAGCGTGATATTCCGATATACCAAAACCGAGGGTTATCTGCATTACGCCTCGGATTTGCTCGAGAAAAAAGCCCCCGAACCCGAAATGATCCGGTATTTCCTGGATGCCGGTGTACCTGCCGGCGAAGCCAATAATAATGGCGTCACACCGCTTCATTTGGCAGCCTACAATGAGCTCACGCAACCGGAAGTCCTGAAAATGCTCATCAAAGCCGGCGCAGATCCCAATGCAGCAACGGCGAGTGGGCGAACGCCCCTGATGTATGCAGCGTCCGTTGAATCTGATGAATTTCTGATTAAAAATGGCGCAGATATCAAAGCTGCCGACAAAAACGGTTTGACAGTACTGCACCATGCCATAAAGGATCGTCATGCGGACATCGCCGGAGTTT
>JAGACY010000415.1 GCA_017613855.1 Pseudomonadota bacterium | reverse complement strand
TCTCGGCCTTCTTCTCGGCCTTCTTCCCGGCCTTCTTCCAGTATTTCTGCAAAGACTCCAGTCATAGCCAACCTCCCTTCGTTCGTTTTTTTATAAAATGCGCAACATTGTCTTAATTCTGAATAGTACATATCATCTGGATTGGTACACTGCATGTCATGCATCAGACGACCCAATGATGAATCGTCAATGCATTCACCATTTACAATAATGATATGGACACCAATGTCAAGAGCGAGTTCTTCACTGCGATACGTATACACATACTTTGGTTTACCCTGATGAAAAACATCCTGTCGGGAAATGAAAATGATATACAAATCCGTCAATGTCTCATACGAAATACCACTCTGTAATGACTGAGCATCGAGCATGCCTGCATAATATCTGGCTCTTTTTAAGATATAGCGAATCATTTGGTTTTGTACTTCGAGATTGTAACGATGTCCTTCGCCATCAACTGCATACAAATCCAGAATAGCATCATGCCCTTTTAATCCATTGTCTGCCAGATTCACGATACGCTTTTGTTCCTGTGTCATCATGAGAGACAACATCTGCGCACCCAAAACAACCTTTAGAACTAACTCAGCGCACCTTGGATGTTGGCCTAACACAATCGTCATGAACTTGTCATCATATAGACAAAGCTGATTAAGCCGGTCTGCGTTTTTAGCAGACAACTCAAAGTCATCAGGCATTGAAATCCTCCTTGTTTATTCGAACAGGCGCATACCTGGAAGGGGAATTCCTTCATATAGAATAATGCCAACCCAAATGGGATTGTTACATTTTTTTTTGCATTACTATTCACTCTCACTCAGTTACAATTTTTTTGACAAACATTTTCTCTTTGTTTCATAATGATACAATGTGTTTTCCGGTGCATTTTCCTCCGGAAAATATCTTATTTATCCTGTTACAGGAGGTTCTCAAATGCGGCATCACTCAACGTTTTCTGTCATTTTTGCAGCCTTATGTTTGATCGGATTGAGCGGATGTGACAACGATGTCAATGATAACCATCCCAATAACAACTCAGAACAAGAAGAATCCCCCTCGACGCCGGGTGCAGATGATACACCGGGTGTGACTGCTGAGCCGGAGGATCCCATCGAGCCGGAGGATCCCATCGAGCCGGAGGATCCCGTCGAGCCGGAGGATCCCGTCGAGCCGGAGGATCCCGTCGAGCCGGAGGATCCCGTCGAGCCGGAGGATCCTGTCGAACCTGAGGAGCCCGTCGAACCTGAGGAGCCCGTCGAGCCGGAAGAGCCTACCACACCGGAGGAGCCTACCACACCGGAGGAGCCTGCTACGCCGCAGGAACCCACTACCCCAGAGGAACCTGCTACACCGGAGGAGCCCACTACGCCAGCCGATCCTCCTCCGACCGATGAAAAATGTATCTCTAAAAAAGATGGCGATTCCTGCGGCTCGAATAAAGGATGTTCAAAATTTATCTGCCAGGCCGGCAAATGCACCCAGACAGCGCTCGCCAAAGGCACTGTCTGCAAAGAAGCAAAAGGCATTTGTGATGTTGCCGAAACCTGTGACGGCACAAGCTTCAATTGCCCTGCTGATGCATTTAAATCTGCAGATACAGTTTGCCGGCCGGCTGCCTGGCCATGCGATACAGCCGAAAAATGCACGGGCAAATCTGCTTCATGCCCCAAAGATATTTTTGACGAGAATTGTACCTGCCCGGCAGATGGCGGGATTTCAGGCTATAAAGAATACTCGACGATCCGATCCATCAAGGAAAACACAAAATTTGTCCTAAGAGATGCAAACAGCTGGGAAAAATATACTCAGGCGATTGACGATTTCGGAAAAGGCAAAATCGTCTCTCTCCCAGATCTACCGCTCAACAAAACGATGACAGAATCGAGCCTCACCAAATTCGACAATCTCATCAAAGCCTGGCGATGGGAAGATGGCGATGTAACGACAAAAGACTGGGTCCCGCAAGGATTGGCAGGCACCACGCGAGACAGCATTACTTACCGGATCGTTGGCTGGGTCAGCGAGAATGAGAAGGGGTCGAGAATTTCAATTGCCAAATTCATCGATTACAAGACGTCTCCGGTCAATTATCGCAATGTCATCCTCGCAGTCCCCATTGTTTCTGGCGAAGATCAAGCCAAGCGTTTTAAACAATTCGACTCGCACGTCGGCGGACTCGCCATTCAATGGCCGTACCTCTACGTCGCCCAAACCGCCACGGGTATGCGCGTCTTTGACCTCACGCGCTTTGTCAAAACCAACACCAGCGATGACTGCAAAACCTTTATGGGAATGAAGGACGGAAAACTGTGTGCCTATGGTTACGGATACATGCTGCCACAGGTCGGCTCCTACAATTTCCCCACATGGAAAGAAGACGATGGGAAGATACACAGGCTGCATTACACCTGCCGCCCCAAATTCTCCTATATTTCACTCGATTATGTCGGTTCAGATCGATCCATACTTTCGGGTGAATACCGATGTAACACAGAAAGAGAAAAAGCGGAGAAATGCCCGGGCCTGACTAAGAACAATTCAGGTTGTCATGAGAGTACGCCGAACATGTGCAAATCGCCGTATTCGCGTCTGCTGCGCTGGCCCATGGATAAATCGACCGGTCGTCTCATTGCGGACAGCAGCGGCCTCGTCATTGCCGAAGGCGCATGGTACACCGGGGCGGGCGATGTCCAGGGTGCCACATCTCACACCGAGAATGGCAAAACGACCTTCTATCTCAATGGTACCTATTACGAAGGTCATGGCCTGATCGTCAGCGGTGTCGGTGCAAATGCCAAATACAAGAAATACCTCTTTGATGACAAAAAATACAGCCACTCGCCCGAAGGCATGTACATCACGACCAAAGACAGCATCTGGACTGCGACCGAGCAAACCAAATCCGGCAAATATGAGCGCGTCATTTTTTACGTCAATCGCAACAATTTCACGCCTTAATTCTATGATTTGATGAGGGGGCAGCCAAACCCTGCGCGGCTTATTTGTCATTAGGACGACCCATTCCCTGTGGATGAACTTGTCCATATAAAAAAGCAGCGGCGTATCGAACGTCAGTGAGATAGCCGCTGCAAGGTCGGCGTATGCGCATGCATAGCCGACAAATTTGTAAAAATATAATATTATCTAGATTCAAATATTATAATGTTGGACTCATAATATTATAATTCATCATCATATTCATCATCATATTCATAATTTCAAATTCTGTAATTCTCAATATTCAAACCCATGGATTGTAATTTATTTGACATTGCTTTATTTGGATTTGTATGGGTATTATAATAATTATTAATTGCATCACGATGTTCTCGTTCACAAGATTCGGCTGCAACAGCTTCTTTCGAACATTTCATCCCACTCTTAATAAGGCAGGCATTGACAGCACCTTCTATTTCACTCTCTTTTTCACATTTATCTTTTATATCCTCCACATCTTTTCTATCAAAATAACCTTTCGGAAGATGATATTGACAATCACCATCCGCTATGAATTCTTCTTCACAAAAAGGCAGCCCATCAAAAAACGACTTACAGGAATCCATAAAAAAAGTTCGCAATTCTTTCTGTTGAGCGGCGGGCAGGGATGAAAAATTATAGCTTTTTTCAAACGCAGCAGAGCAATAATCATCTACTGTCCATGCACCATCGTCACCGCCGCATCCGGCCAAAACCAAAGCTATTAAAGCACCTAGACCTATCTTTTTCATTTTTTTCTCCTTGAAAAGACAAAATGACCACCAAATTCAATGGCAATTTCCATTGAACTTTATTATATCCGACTATGTGTTAAAAACACGGCATCAAAGGCCGCATCTACCACAAAAAATTTTATGAAACATATTTTTTATTCGATTTTTTTTCTTTCTGCGTTCACATTCGCCTGCAACGAATCCGTTCCACTGGACATGGCCGAAGACGCAATCATCTACGAAGCCCCCGAAAATGCTGCCGAATCTGTCGAAGCGGCATGGTTTCCGACAGCACTTCTGCAGGCAAATCATGACGCATTTTATTATGCCGACGAAGCGACGCGCAGAATCATCGAATTGAACATCCAAACACGTCAAAAGCGCGTTTTGTTCGATTTATCCCCCTATGAAAATGCTCTATTTGGAACAGACACGTACCAAGCCAATTGGGGGACAGCGCTCATACGGGCAAATGATGCATGGATCATTTCGGCAGCCCCACAAACGCCGCTCATCTGGATGAATGCCCAGACAGGAGAGATCGAATTCATTGGCGAGTGCAATCAAACGCAGGCCACACTCCCGCAGGAAGGCGTCCAACTGGGGGATGTCAGTTTCGAGTTGTTTGGCGGTATTGGGCGCACAGATTCTGGGTTTTATATCGTCTTTGGCCAGCAAATCTTCTTCGTCGAATGGGATGGCCAATCGCCGAAAAGCCTGATCGATTCGAGACTTGAACTCGTTGCAGGGTCGATGTCATCCAATGACAGTACGACCACAAATGCCAGCATGATTGCGCTCAATCTCGACAGATTTACTTTTTTTGCAGAGCTCGATGGATGGCTTTATTTTTGGAACCGCCCCAAGCTTAATGCCGTCAAGAATGGGAAAATCTATACGATAACCGGTGATGGGACGACTTCTTCGATTGAGCGCCTGGAAGATTTTTATGCTCAGAGGCTGCCACAAAATGTTCCCTTAATTGCACACCAGGGTGCTCTTTGGTCTCCCTATTGGATTCCCAATATTGGACTACTTAAAATTGAGGTAGATACGATAGATGAAATGACCGGCACTGTATCAGGCGCGATTTTTTCCTATTACCCCGAAGTCAGTGCCCTCAATTATATAGCACCCTTTGGCGACCATCTGATCTGCAGTGATCAGGAAGTCGGCAATTTCTGGATGATTCCTTTGGATAAACCGGACGAAGCCCAAATCATCCAGGGGCCGGCTTCCCTGGAAGAACGCCGGAACAGCCTGGTTTCCGATCAGGATTCTCCTTATGATCCCCATGCCATTCTTGGCCCGCTTACCATCCAGACCATCCAGAACGGCGATGGTGCTCTGATTTATTCGCCCACCTTCATGCATCTGAATTACCTGAATTTTAACACAGGTACACGATCACTTTTAATGGATGGCTATATCCGCGATTTTACAAGCAACGGCCGCAACAAGGCGTGGTTAGCTTCGGGGCGTGCTTTATACATCATGGATATTGCCGAGGATAATTCCATCAACTACCTGCATGCCCCATCATTTTTCAGGGATGCGCCCATCATGGGCGTTCCGTGCAGCAGAACGACATTCCGATTGACCGAAACACCGCAAATTATGGCCACATCCAAAGGAATGCTGATTTTTGCACCCAATGCACACCGCATTTTTAATTACCAGTACAATACAGATTCTCTCACCGTTTTGCATGATGATGGATGGTTCGTCCCCAATTTGGACGATGCTCAGGCTTATTACAAAGCATTGATCACAAGAAATATCGCCCAATGGACAGCCAATGACACTTTAGAGGCCATCATTTTTAAACATAATAAACGCAGTTATTTGGGCATAGTCAATCTCGGTGATGCGCCAATTACATTTGCCGGCAATGAGATTAAGCCGGACGATATTCGCTTTTTATCGGGCTTTAAAGACAATCCTATCGAAGACGGCCAAAATATCGAATCGACATCCTCTGACAATATTGCCGCCATCACCCTCGATATGCATCATCATGTCCTTGTGGCAGCAGGTTCGCATTTGTTCAGTATGGATGAAGATGCCCGATGGCACGCCATCGCCGGCCCCTGCTCGGAATTGCCCAATACGCCTGATTCGATTGGCACCCTCGGAGACAATGAAATTTATACGGCCCGAATTCATGGTGAACTCTATGCCTGCAGCAGCGATCCCTACCTTCTGGCCGGGAGCATGCACCAGCCCGGATGGTCCAGGATGGATGCCCAATTGCTCACCCCATGTCTCGGCCACAATACCTATGTCATGAACCGGCCATCAGAGATTTGTACCGGAAAACTGGATCAAACCGAGATCAACTGCTTTGCTTTTGAATCGGATCCCGTATCGCTGGCATGCGATGAATCGTCTGTCTATGCATCCGCCCAGGACAATCGCATTTACCGCAGTTATGGAAATTCGGGTGGGAAACTCACTCCCTTTATGGGAATGGGGATGGGATTGGCCGACGAAACCACACTCAAACAAGCCACACTGGGCATTGACACAGGAAAACTCGAGACAGACAGTTTATCCAACCTTTACTTATGGATGCGCGACACCTGTACAATATGGAAAGTACCCAATGCAGTTGAAATCAATGAAAAGTCATCGGTTTACCGCATCATTACTGATGATCGTATATGCAATGCATCCGCATTTGCTGTCACCCGGGACGGCGATATCGCCATTGTCTATGATAACCAGCTATGGATAAAGCATTATGGCGATTTTGAATTCAAAATCACAGTCCCCGACGATGTGATTGACATGACAGCCATCGACAACAAACTGGTCTTGATGACGACGAGGGGACTTTATGTCTGGAATGGCAGAACCCTCCTGCTGCATGCCCGCAATCCCATTGAAATTGACGGCGAAACCATCGACTACGCCATCCCCGCCTCATACTACCACCGCATGGTACAAGCCCCCGGGGAAGATGCCGTGCTGATTCCGGTATTTGCTGGAAACCGGATACTTAAGGTAGCCATTTAGCAATGCGCAATTCGCAATGCGCAATTGATTTTACAAAACTAGAGGTGAAGTCTGAAGATCGTGGTGAATGGCGTTCTTAATGCGGAATGCGGAATTGTTTTCTAATTCGCAATGCGTAATTCGTAATGCGTAATTGAGTTTGCAAAACCTGAGGAAGACTCTGAAGTTCATTGTGAATGGAATGCGGAATGCGGAATGCGGAATGCGGAATGCGGAATGCCCATTTCTTTAGCAATAACTTGAGAATGCCTGAATAATTCCGAATTCCGAATTCCGAATTCCGAATTAAAAATGCTTGCCATTTGACAAAAAACGTAGAAAAAGAGCGGCTTATTTGGGGGCATTTGCGTCCCCGCATGATTGAACAAAGGAAAGGTATGCGATATTCACAAGCTCTGATTCCCACAAGAAAAGAAACCCCTGTCGATGCTGAACTTCCCAGCCACCGTCTGATGCTGAGGGCCGGTTATATCGAGCAGCTCACGGCAGGTATTTATACGCTGATGCCACTGGCATGGCGGAGTGCACAGAAGATTGAAAAGATCATCCGCGAGGAGCTCGAAGCTGCAGGTGCGCAGGAAATCCTGCTCCCGATGGTACAGCCGGCCGAAATCTGGAAACTTTCGGGTCGCTGGGATCATTACGGAAAAGAGCTTCTTCGCTTTAAAGACCGCAAAGACCAGGAGTATTGCCTGAGCCCAACGCACGAGGAAGGCGTGACCGACCTCGCCAAACGGCATATCCGTTCGTATCGCGACATGCCGAAGAATCTCTTCCAGATTCAGGTCAAATTCCGCGATGAACTTCGCCCCCGCGGTGGTCTGATGCGAGGCCGTGAATTCATCATGAAAGACGGCTATTCGTTTGATGTCAGCTACGAGGCAGCCGAGATTTCGTACAAAAAAATGTACGATGCCTATACGCGCATTTTTAAGCGATGTGGCCTTGCATTCCGCGCCGTCGAAGCCGACTCGGGCAACATTGGCGGCTCGCACAGCCACGAATTCCAGGTGCTTGCCCAAACGGGTGAAGATCGCATTTTATCGTGCCCCAAATGCGGTTATGCCGCCAACGAGGAAAAAGCCGAAGTCAAACGCACCGTAACGGCAACCGCATTTTCGCCCGATGCCTCGACGCCGGCGAGAGAGGAAGTCTTTACGGGTGACGCACACACCATCGATGAGGTGGCAGCATTTTTAAAGGATGAAGCCAACCATTCGATTAAAACGCTCGTCTACCTGGCTGACGGCAATCCCGTCGTCATCCTGATGCGCGGCAATGACAACGTCAATGAGATCAAGCTGGCCCATGTCCTTGGCTGCGAAAATCTCGTTATGGCGAGTGATAATGCCATCGAAGAAATCATGCACGCCAAAGTGGGCGCGCTTGGCCCGGTTGGTGTCGATGCCAATATTGCGATCTATGCCGATTATAATGTTGCTCTGATGCACAATTGCATTTGCGGCGCCAATCATACCGATCACCACTTTCTGCATATCGAGCCCGGAAGAGATTTCAATGTCAAAGCCATCGAAGATCTCATTCTGGCCCAGGAAGGAGATCCTTGCCCGCATTGCGGCGAAAAACTCCAGGGATTTAAGGGCATTGAAGTTGGCCATGTTTTCCTTTTGGGCACGAAATACAGCGAACCGATGGGCGCCACCTATCTGGATGCCAACGGCGATGCCCATCCCTGTGTGATGGGATGCTACGGCATTGGCGTGACCCGCGTTTTGGCTGCAGCTATCGAGCAGTACAACGACGACAATGGAATCAATCTGCCGGCCGTGATTGCACCGTTCCATGTCATTGTCGCCCCCATGCTCATGAAAAGCGAAAAAGTCGTTGCAGCAGCCGAAAAGATCTATGAAGATCTGAGAGCTGCGGGCATCGAAGTTCTTTTTGATGATCGCGATGTCCGTGCCGGCGTCAAATTTAAGGATGATGATTTGCTTGGAATTCCTTACCGAATCACGATTGGTGAACGCAATCTGAACGAAGGCATGGTGGAATTCAAGCACCGTGCGGATGCGGACAATACCAAGGTCGCGCTCGCCGATGTCGTCGAAGTGGTCAAAGCCCGGGTTCTGGCCGATCTCGAAATCGGGCGCAAATAAAGTCAAATACGACGTATGCCGTCAGGCATAGGCGTATTCGCGCCGCGTATGGCCACGGCCATAGCGGCGCAATGCCGGTCGCAGCCGCAGGCAAGACCGGCCCCGCATAAAATCTATCTGTTATCGATTGTACAGACGTTCCAAGGAACGTCTCTTTGCATTTTTATACAGACGTCCCAAGAAACGTCCTTTTCATTGATTTATGAGCGACACTGCGCAACCCTGGCTCAGGGATGACACCCCAACCAAACATCGCATCGTGCGGGTCATTTTCTTTTTGACTTCGTTTTCCTGGTCGATCCACTCGATTCAGGATTACAGCCAATCGACCCCAATCGAAAAGCTCCTCACGAGGATGCTGCCGATGATGATCGTTGCGTTATATGTGTTCACATGCGAGCACCGGGATAGAATAAAAACCCTGTTTCATCCCAGTTTCAGGCCGTTGGTGTGGTACTTGCTCATCGGCATTCTTTGCGGGTTTACCGGCTATCAGCCTGCGCTGACGCTTTGGAAAGGATTTGAGATTTTCATCACGCTCGCGTGGTTGTTCGTCAGCTGCCGCGATGCCGACTCGACCAAGCGTGAATTTATCGCATTTACCTGGATGTTCGAGGTGATGATATGGGCAACCATTGTCCTTGCCTTGATCAACCCATCGCGTGGTTTTATCCCGTCCTATACATTCTTGCCCTGGATTCACGGGTATTTGCCGCTCATCAATCCCAATGGCATGGGCTTTATCTGCGTCTGGGTTTTGGCGCGCCTGCTGTTTTTGCCTGCCAAAAATAAACCTCTCCGCATCGCAATCGCGAGCCTCACGCTGTTGTGTGCCCAATCCAGAACATCTTATGCCGTCGTTCTTTGTGCGCTCGTCATCTACATTATAGATGGGCTGCGAACGCGTCAGCTCATGCGCGTGACCGTTGCGTCATTCTTCGCATTAATGGGACTGGCACTGGCATTCGGGTGGCTCGATGTCATTATGAAAGTTGTGACACGCGGCGAAAATGCCGAAGATCTTCAGTCACTCTCGGGCCGAACCAATTACTGGAGTTTTGCTTTCCAATATGTGTCCTGGTTTGGAAACGGACTCGCCACTGGTTCCCGCGAACTCATTTTTATGGGGGGCGGTGACGTCTTTCGTTCGGGACTTGTCGGACTGCACAACTCCTACCTCGAAGCACTCATGGGCGCTGGGTATATTGGCGGCATACCCTTTATCGTCCTTCTGTTAGTTAACGCCATACGACAGGGTCTGCATTCCATTCAAAAACCAGATCCCATCGAAAGTATTTTCCTGGTTTATACGGCCGCTTTTATTGCACGCGGTATGACCAGCATTTCACTCGCCCTGTTCTCTTCAGACTTCATCCTGTTTATGATGTTCTATGTCTGGCTCTATACAAGGCAATTTTCTTCCGAGCCCAAACCCGTCTATGAACGGCCCAAGCCCAGAGCCTACGAAAAAACGCTCCGGGAAATTGAAAAAGAATCTGAGAAAATTGCTTGTCAATCCGACCATTAGGGGTAAAAAGAGCGTCCGGACAGGGGGAACTTTTTTGGATCATTATGAAACATCAATTTTTTGTCGATATACGTAAATTCCCGAATCTGCTTTGCATTTACAGGCTCGTTGCCATCATTGTAAGCGTCATTCTGTTTGCATTTGTGGGCTTGCCGGTGACCGGTTCACTCCTCGGATTAACCGCAGGTTTAACCGACTACTGGGATGGCATTTATGCCCGCAAACACAACATGGTGACAAAACTCGGCGCTCTGCTCGATCAGATTTCCGATCTGATGTTTAATTTCTTCGTCATTTCGGCGGCGGTCTACACGGGTGTCTGGGGCATTTGGGGCATTTGGATTCTCTTTATTTGGGGATTCCGCGACCTTTCCGTTCTTTCGATGCGCGCAAGCGCAGGACAGCTAGGATTCGTCATTCCATCGAGCTACCTCGGGAAACTGGCTTCCAACTTCATTTTCTATGCACTCTTCCTCATGCCTATCGACTACGCGCTCAACAGCCCGGATTATATGTTTCACGAATTCGTCGAAGCACATATCCATCCGTATGTCGGCGTCGGCGTGCATTGGATTTCACTCCTCGGCGGCATGGTGCCCGGCATTATCATGCAGTATATTTCGGCCTATTCTTATGCGAAATCGTACATCCAGCAATACGATGAAATCCATAAACGAGAAGAGGAAGCTGCCGATCCTGATTTAAAAAAAGAGACCGAAGCTGCCGAAGCTGAAATCTCTGCCGAACTTTCTGATCAATAGTTTTGATGCGGCCTTTTCGCCTCACGGCGAATACGGCCGCCCTGGCCCGTGCTATTGGCTTTGCCAATACGCACGG
>JAGACY010000414.1 GCA_017613855.1 Pseudomonadota bacterium | reverse complement strand
TTCTAAGTGCTGTTAGCCGAATTCTGGATAGCAACGACAAGATCCGTTCTGTCTGCAAAAAATATAAACGTCAGGCACTGATCAATACCGATGACGATGATGACGATGATGACGAGAAATCTATTTACATGGAGGCAGGTAAACGCATCATTACACATTACTCAGATCGGGCCAGTATCTCCGGTGGGCTTGCCAGCTTGCCTTCGATGATTCCAGGCTTTGGAACGGCTGTATCCATTCTTGGTGCTTCTGCAGCCGATGTCGTTTTGATGCTCAAATTTGAATTTGAAATGGCCCTCTGTCTATGCCATTTGACTGGGTTTGATATTGAGGAAGAGCGAAATCGACAACTCGCCTTTGCTTTGGCGATTGCATCTTCGCGCGATATCCTCACCAATAAGAATGAACCGGTGCAGTCAAAGGCAATCGTCACGTCTGCTTTTTGGGACTATTCTGTTCGACAGCTGAGCAAACATCTCATAAAGAATATTGCAGCTATCCTTTATATGAATTTGAGCAAAGGTATGGTCAAGGCACTGCCGTTTGTAGGGGTTGCCGTGGGAGCTTCATTTAATAAAGTGATGACAAAGCGAACGGGATTGTGCTGTCTCGATGCACTTTGGCTGCGTCGTCATATTGCCATTAGTTCCTGGCAGGATGACGAAGATGATACCGTTTATGATGCAGAAATTCTCGATTAAGGGGCCTGGTTATGACAGAGAATTGCTGGACTGCAAAAATATGGACCGAAGAACATCCCTCTCCCAAACAAGAAGTTCTTTGTCGTCATTGTCATGCCAGAAACAGGATAATTGTTGCCCGGGCTGCGATAGAACCTGAAAAATTTGTATGTGCACAATGCAAACAGCCACTGTTCCTGTCGCCGGATGAACCTTTGATTTCTCTGTCTTCCCGGTCATTTGAACATCCGCTCGATGCCAGTACACTGCGCACACTTCGGGCAATTCCGGGCGCGTCATTGTTATTAAAAATGCTTTTTAAACATATTAATGAACGCGCGCTTTTATATAATTTGTCGGCAAATGCAATTCACTGCTGTGATGAACAGTTCCCGGAACTCATGGATATCGTCCATCGTGCGGCTTTTTCTCTCGATTGCAAACTGGATATAAATTTATTTTTTACATCCATGCCATTTTCGAATGCATTTACAAGCGGAGGTGCAAAAGCCATTCTCTGTTTTAGTACAGCTCTGCTCAACCATCTCTCGGATGATGAACTGCTCTTTACAACCGGACATGAATTGGGACATTTGATGTCAGATCACATGATTTCACGTCTTTTGCTTGAAATTATGCTTTCCGGCGGTTTAAGCGCTTTGCCCGAATTCGCACGATATATCTCTTTGCCCATTCAGCTGGCTCTGCTCAAATGGATTCGATGCTCAGAACTTACTGCAGATCGTGCCGGTTTGCTGGCCTGCCGCAATGTTACGACTGCTCTTAACTGCATGATGAAACTCGCTGCTGGCAATGATCCTGGCGTCACATCACGCACCAATCTGTCTTTGGCTGCTTTTGTCGAGCAGGCATACAACTTAAAAAATCAGGATTCACAATTGCTTGACTCTATCGTTGCTTCATTCTTTGTACGAAAGCAAACTCACCCACTGATTGCATGGCGCGTTCTGGAACTGATCGATTGGGTGGAAAACGGCAATTATTTCGATATCCTGGCCGGAAAATATATTTAAACAAACCAATATGTGTTATCAGACTGGTGGTCGGATGAGTCCTTTTGGCTTTGTTGCTGTCAGCTCATACTTTCTTAGTTAGGTCTACACAGTCAAAAACGAATTCAGGTGCACACAAATGTACTAAATAGCTCCTTGGCAGTCATTTTTGAGAGGTCTAAAATGATAACTTTGAAGCAACTCTTTCCTTGCGTACTCGCCTGTTCTATCTCAGTGCTCACTGCAGTCGCTTGCAGCAATGATTCTGATAAAACTGAACCTGGAAATTCTGATTCAGATAAATGTGTACCCGAATGTGCGGATGGCAAACATTGTGTCAATGGCACATGCGTAGAGAATGAAGCCAAAACATGCGATCCCGAATGTGCGGATGGCAAACAATGTGTTGATGGCGAATGTGTCGAAAATACAGAGGATACGTGCTCACCAGAGTGTGAGGATGGGAAAATTTGCAGAGATGGTGAATGTGTCAATGATGAAGTCGTGATAGAAGTGGATACATGTTCACCCCAATGCAAGGAGAATCAAATCTGTAATGAGGGGACATGCATCGACAATGAAGAGCCGGCTCCACCGGAGGAGGTCAAAGAAGCCTCCTTCCAGGTCACACCGGTCGATGGGCTTGTCACTGTGCAAAATATTGTCAATGCTGAATTTTCTGTCATCTTGGGGAAAGCACCTCTCAAAGATGTCATCCTGCCGCTAAAGAGCAATGCGCCAGAGCTCGGCGCGCTGTCGGCTCAGTCTTTGACGTTCACAACTGATAATTGGGATACACCGCAAAAAGTCACAATTACTGCGACAACTGAAGCTCAGGAAAACGCGCAGACGCCTTATACGATTGTCGTTGGCACATCTCACAGTGACGATAAAGATTATAATGAGCTCAAAGCGGTTGAAGTACATGTCACGCATCACAATCAATACCAATCGACAGATGATGTTACTTTGTCACTCAATAAAACCGAAGCAAAGCTCTTTCTGCGTAAGGTGAAACATAACAATGCATCGGCATCCGAAGAAAATTCAATCACGCTCGAGGCTAGTCTGAATAAAGAAGCCAAAGATCAGAATATCTTCTGGAAATTCGAAAATATGACAGACGATGTGGACTACACACATCTCATTGATGTGACCTATGATAATATCAATGAGAGTGGTACTGCACTTACTGCAAAAATCGTTCGTAAAGAGTATGATCTCAATTCAGATGTCAATCTCGCTGAAAAGTTGGATCTCGCCAGAACGATCAAGGTAACGGTATCTCACGCCGGTGGTAAGAGTGTGTCTGCGACGATTGAGTTGAAACCTTATCTGGCTCCTGGTTTTAGCTATACCTATATTTCCAAACATCGGGATTCTACATTTATAAAACCGCTCAGCAATAAGAATAAGGGAGATTTCGAATGCGGTTATTACGATGAACACACGACATATGTGCTCAATTATGATATGATGCACGACTATGTCGAACCCAAAATGTATAAAGCGAAGGATGGTAAGCTTTATCCAACGCGAGCAAGTGTGCTTGCTGCTGCACGTTTTATTGTAACGCAATTCCCCAGAGATATCGCTTATACCGGTCAAAATGCATTCGATCAGCCCGAAGGAACGAAACGTCCCTATACACATTCATCTTATATCTGGGCAAAACCCTACGATGAAGGTGCACCCGATATTGATAATTATCGGTTATATGGTTTTAATTTCACCGAAAAAGGCTATAACTCCCCGGAGTTTACCGAAAAAGATAAAATCGAAAAAGATGGTATTCCCTGGAATTGCTCATATGTCGATTATTATAAACAGGAACTCAAAGATGATGGAAAAGTTTTGACTGCAAAACAAACACCCTATAATGGTTTGCGGTGTACCGGCTTTGTGACATGGGCTATGCGCAATGGACGCTTTGGCTTAGGGGATGTTTATGCTAGCGTCTTTGCACAGAAATATCCGAAAAGTGCAGAACGTGTTTACTCGGATCCCGAGACGACCAGCTACTTTAAAGGTGGAAAAAAACTGCTGGAACTTGAAGAATTATATGAAAAATTAAACAAACTGAAAGAATCGGATTTCGTATTTTTATCAGATCTGGATAGCAAAAACTCTGCTAAAATTAAGGCTGGTGATATTCTCTGGTATTTATATTATAGTTGCAAAGCTGGACAAAAATGCCCTGAAGAATGTAAATACGGTGGCGGGCATTTCGGTCTGGTTTTAGGTATTACCTATAATAGTGATAAAACTGTTAAATATTTTTATGTTGCCGAAGGAGCCAATCGTCTGAATGTCAAGACGGTAGACGAAATGAAACAATGGGGATGGATAAAACAGGATAAAGGTAAGC